>NZ_LJHU01000040.1 GCF_001295975.1 Brevundimonas sp. AAP58
GGCGGGCTCGGCAGCCTGGGCGATACGCCAGACCCGCCGGTCGTCTGTCTTCTCGCTCGTGACGACGTGACCCTTCTTCTTCAGCGCGCCGGCCATGGCCCCGCGGACGGAGTGGGCCTGCCAGCCGGTGGCCTCGATCATCGTCGGCATGTCGGCACCCTCCTCGCGCGCGAGGATCGTGATCAGGCGATCGAGCTTGGAGGAGGTGCGCGGCCGGGGCGCGGCAGGCGCTTCGGTCTTGGATGTGCGGGGCATGGTGCATATTTCTCGGATCAACGAGCGCGGGGTTGCGCCCTACTGAGCCGAGCCCGGACTGCCGGGCGGGAACGGGATCACTACCGCTTGCTGTGCGGCGCAAGTCCAGTCGGACAAGCGGCCTCTTGCAGATAATTCCAGCGCCGCCCTTGCGGCCTTGTTGTGAAAAATCCACCTCCGCTCGTCGGACTTAATCCGGCGCTGTCGGCAGAACATCGGGCTTCGTCCCACCGGGCATTCGACAGGTTCCCCTCATCAACATCGGCGTCAGCCGCACGCGCTTGCGCGATTGCGATCCTGTGCCTGCCTGTCTGGAGACCTGATCATGACGATCGACCCTGCCCAAACCATTGCCCGGCAAATTCCTCCATCCGTCACCCTGGCGGTGGAGCTCATTTCCATCGACACCCTCGTGCTCGGCAGCCGACAACTTCGAACCCGCACGAAGAGCATGATCGAAGCGATGGCCGCCTGCATTCTGCAGTTCGGCTTCCTGATCCCGGTCCTGATCGACGCGGACAACCGCATCATCTGCGGCAAGGGTCGGGTGCAGGCGGCCCGCCTCCTCGGCATGACCAAAGTCCCCTGTATTCGCATCACCCATCTGTCAGAGGCCGAGCGACGGGTGTTCGCCATCGCTGAAAACCAGCTCGGCCAACTCGCCGGCTGGGACAATGAGACCTTGAAGCTAGAACTGCAGGAGCTGTCGGGCATGGACCTGAGCTTCAGCCTGGAGCTGACCGGCTTCTCCTCGGCCAAGATCGACAGCATCATGTTCGGCGGCGATAGCGGCGACCGCACAGAAAACGCCATCCCTGCTCTGCCTGATCAGATCACCAGCCGGATTGGCGACCTCTGGCAGTTGGGCAACGGCCGCCTCCTCTGTGGAGACGCCACCGAGCGTGCCAGCTTCGCCAGGCTGCTCGGCGGTGAGAAGGTCCGGTGCGTCTTCACGGACGTGCCGTACAATGTCCCGATCGCCGGCCACGTCACGAGCGGCGGCAAGCATGGCGAGTTCGTCATGGCGTCCGGCGAGATGACCGATGACGAGTTCACCGGGTTCTCAACCCAGGTCATGGTGAGGGCCCGCGAAAACCTGATCGACGGCGGCCTGCTCTACTGGTGCATTGACCATCGACATATTGAGCACACGCTCGCCGCAGCATCCGCCGCCGAGCTGGAAAGGCTCAATCTTATTGTCTGGGACAAGAAGGCCGGCGGCATGGGGAGCTTCTACCGCTCCCGTCACGAGCTGATCTTTCTGTTCAGAAAGCCCGGCGCTTCGCACGTGAACCGGGTGGAACTGGGCAAGCACGGCCGCGACCGATCCAACGTCTGGACCTATGAGGGTGTCAACGGGTTCGGAGCCGGCAAGGCCAAGGCGCGGGAAATGCACCCCACCGTCAAGCCGCTCGCGCTCGTGCGCGACGCCATCCTCGACTGCACGGCCAAGGGTGACGCGGTCCTCGATCTGTTCAGCGGCAGCGGCACGACCATCATCGCCGCAGAGCAGGTCGGGCGCCGCAGCTTCGCCACCGAGCTCGACCCCCGTTACGTCGATGTGGGCGTCACCCGCTGGCAGGAATTCACAGGCCGGGAGGCGCGTTTAGCCGCTACCGGTCAGACGTTCCGGGAGGTCCGCTCTGAACGCGCCAGTGTCTCAGAGGCCGCGCCAGCGCAGGAGGAGATCGCGTCGCCGCTCGCCGGCATCAACGCCCTCCCCTCCCCGCGTGTCCGGGTCCGCACCCGTCTGGCCGCTTGAGGGAGATGATCGATGTCTGACGACTACGCCGTCGGCTACGGCCGACCACCCCAGGCCACCCGGTTCAAGGCCGGCCAGTCTGGCAACCCCAAGGGCCGCCCCAAGGGATCGCACAATCTGTTCACCCTGCTCCACGACGCCATGCAGACCCGCGTCCCCGTGACGATCAATGGACGTCGAGTCTATCTAACCAAGGCGGAGGTGGCCATTCGCCAGCAGGTCGATAACGCCGCCAAGGGCGACCTGCGGGCGCTCACTTTTCTGGTCAAGGCGATGGCCCAGGCCGTGCCGCCGCCTACGGGCTCTTCGGCGGACCAGAAGACGGAACTCACCACGGAGCAGTGCAATGCGATCTTCGAGGCGCTTGTCCGGGAACACGCGGCGGAGGGAGGGCTATGAAAGCCCTCCCAATCCCCGTCGAAGACCTCCTGTTCGTACGCGCACGCGACGACTTCGGCACCTTTCTCGAACTGACCTTCACAACCCTCAACCCCAAGGTCGAGCTGGCCAGGGGCTGGTACCTGTCAGCCATGCTCCAGGCGTTGAACGAGATCGCAGACGGCTCCAACCGTCGTCTGCAGATCACCGTGCCGCCCCGTCATCTGAAGTCGATCATGACGACGGTGGCCTTCTCGGCCTGGATGATGGGCCGCGACCCGACCTGTAAGATCATCTGCGCCAGCTACGGCCAGGAGCTGGCCTCCTCCCTGTCGCGCGACTTCCGCAAGGTGATCACCTCGGACTGGTACAAGAGGGTCTTCCCTGTCACTGCAACCTCCATCGACAGGGAAACCGAGAACGAGGTCAGAACCAAACAGGGTGGCTTCCGGTTCGCTACAGCGGTCGGATCGGCGGTCACAGGCTACGGTGCCGATCTGATCATCATCGACGACCTCCTGAAGGCCGCCGACGCCTCCTACCCCGAAGCCAGAGCGAGGGCTCAGCGGTTCGTGGACGAATCCCTCTTCACCCGCCTGAACGACAAGGCCAGCGGAGCCGTCATCGCCATCCAGCAACGCCTGCATGAAGACGACGTCTCCGCCCACCTGACCGCGAAGGGCGGCTACCGCCATCTGAACCTGCCGGCCATCGCCGTGCGGGACGAGATCATTCCCCTCACGCGCGGTCGCACACACGTCCGCCGGATCGGCGACGTCTTGAACCCCGACCGCGAGCCGATGTCGGTTCTGGAGGAGATCCGGGTCGGCCTCGGGTCACGGGCTTTCGAGGCCCAATATCAGCAGAACCCCACACCTGCCGATGGTGACATCCTTCGTTGGGATCGCATCCAGTTCCACGACGACGATCCCCTCGACTATCGGACCCGCGATGGCCGACGACTGCTCCACAAGGTGGTCATGAGCTGGGACACGGCCGACACGGTCTCGCCGTCCGCCGACTATTCGGTCGGGACCGTGTGGGGCCATGACGGCACGGCCTGGAAGCTGCTCGACCTTATACGGGTCCGCCTGGCCTATTCCGATCTACTGGCCCGTATACGGGCCGAGCGCCGCAAATGGCTCGCCGATCTCATCATCGTCGAGGAGGCCGGTGTCGGGCGCGCCATCCTCGATAGCCTCGCGCGGGATTGGAGAGGTCAGAGCGAACCAGAGCACCATGCACCCTACTGCGCCCGTCTGGCCGCGTCGCCCAGGCTGGGCAAGGCGGAGCGGTTCGCCGCCGCTTCAGACCCCCTCTACTCGGGTAAGGCCCTCCTCCCACGCGACGCGCCTTGGCTTGACGACCTGCGTCGCGAGATGATGGCGTTCCCGAACGGTCGCCATGATGACCAGGTCGACAGCGTCAGCCAGTTCCTGGCCTGGACGGTCGGCCGTGGCGGACGGCAGCTGTTAGACCCTCGCAGGGTCGACCGGACCAGAACACGATGACTCCACCTGAATACAGCTCGCGCCATCGCGGTCCCTGGTTCTACGTGCAGATCTGGTTCCAGCTTTGGGCAAACTCCTGAGGGGCCATCATCTCCTCCAGCACCGGCCCGAACGTCTCTCCCGAGGCGATGAACCGCTGATAACCCGTGCGGCCTCCAAACCCATTGGTGGCGTTGATCTCGCCGCACACCATGGGCGTAGAGCCCTGGAAGATGACGAAGCGATTGTTGCGGAAGCGGACCGCCCTCGGGTCGCGCATCTGGTCGCGGACCGCGATCTCGGTCCGCGCGATCCAGAGCGCCTGCTGGGTCGGGTCATGAAGCTTCTCGGCCGACGCGACGGTGGCGTCGCCCACGGCGGCGATCTCTCGGTCCCGGGCGCGGGCCAGCCGCTCGGCCTCTGACGCCTCTTCCTCGGCCAACCGGATCTGCTCGTCGGCCGCAGCCTCGCGCCGCTCTTCCTCAAGCTCAGCACGCGCGGCAAGGACCATGTCGTCGTTTAGGGGGCAGTCGCGCAACTGAGCAGTCTGACGGCACACCTGGACCCGGTCGGCCCATTCCGCAGCCGCTATGTGCTCGGGACGTCTCACCGGCACGCTGTTCAATCCCGTGAATGCCACGAACCCTGCTACCGCGATCGCGCCGCCCTGCCAGCGCTTCTTCATGAACCAGAAGGGCTTCACCACCCCTGCTAGCCCGAACAGGCTGCCCATGATGGCCAAGCCTGAAACTGCACCCACGACGCCGTCCATAAGAGTCCCCGCTTCCTTGCCGACCGCACCATGCGTCGGCTGCCAAGACCCCGGATCACAGCTTCGCATCCTATGAGTCTCGATTGACGTGTGGTCGCTCACACTCGCCCGACCGGTCAACTGAAAATGGGACTCATCGGCTGTCGCCCGATAGGATGCGCTGCAGCCACCCTGAGCGCATGGATGTGCGCAAGAGACTGGGACTGCGCCTGCAGCGCCTGCGCCAGGAGCGCGGTCTCTCGCAGGAGGAGTTGGCCGACCGGTCGGGCCTTCATCGGACCTATGTCTCGGGGGTGGAACGTGGGGTCCGTAACCCCACCATCTCGGTGCTCGACAAGCTCGCAAAGGGTCTAGCAGTGACCCTTCAAGACCTGGTCACTCTCGACGACTGATCGGCTGGCTACGGCGCTCCAGGACCTCCATCGCGGCCGCCAGGGTAGCGAAGTCTGTAGCCTGTGAGCGGAGGATGCGGCCGCTTACGTCGAAACGGAGGAGTTCTACGTCGGTGCAAAGGACCTGGGCGGAATCCAGCAGGGCTGAGGCCAGCACGCCGAGGCGGAGCTTCGCCTCCAGGGCGTCTTCGGGGTCAAGCTGGGGCGCGTCGTCGTCGGTCATGGCCCGACTACCGCTCTGACGAAGGCCTTAGTCCAGTGGAGATGTCAGAAATGCGCCAGAAGGAGACATTGGAGTCTAGCCCGAAACCGGACTTTCATCCGTGCTGCCCACTTGGTTGGCAACCGACCCATACCAGCCTGAAGTTCCAACCATGCCCAAGTCAGCTGGACGGCGCGATCACCGGGGTTGATGAGCAGATCACAAGGCCCTTCGAGCCACGGGTCATCGCCACATATAGGTGGGCGGCGTCCATGTCCGACGGGTCAAGGATCACCGCGACTTCCGCCTCCAGCCCCTTTAGCGTGAGCGTGCTGCCGACGCCGCGGCGCGGCAGGGCGCGGCCGATCTGCCGGTTTTGTTCGCGCGCGCGGACGGCCGCCTCATAGAGAGAGTTCGGATCGGCGGAGTCGGCCTCGTTCATCGCGCGGATGCAAGCGTTGAAGACCAAGGGCCGGTGAGCCCTGACGCCACTCTGCTTGTTGAGCTCGACCAGCAGGTTCACGGCGGCCTCGAAGGATCGCTGAGCCTCGAAATCTAGGCCCGCCTGTTCGGCTTCGGTTGGCGGATTGCGGTTGCGGCCGGCCTTCAAAGTGGCGATCCGAGTCAGGTAGTCATTTGCCCCGATGCCGGTCAGGACCTCATCGGCGAACCGCACCAGTCGCGCTAGGGCGTCCGCCGCGCCGAGGCGGAACATGAGGGCGAACTCGATGAAGTCGCGCAGGTCGACCGCTTCTACGGTGGTCGCGCCTGGAGTCTGACTGGCGATCAGCCGCTGGCTTGGCGGGCTCTTGCTGTTGCCGATGATCAGGACACGCCCGTCGTCGGGCGCCTTCGTACCCGCAGCCCGGATGCGGCGAAGGTGGTCCTCGATCCCATCCAGCTCGATCCACTGTACATGGTGCGGGGCCTTCGACAGGTCGATGTTCTGGCCGGCTTCTAGGCGTTTGCGGACATCAAGGAGCCAAAGACCGAATAGCTCCGTCCCGGCGTTTTTCCACCGCCAGGGCGTGTCGAGCGCCCCGTGTGACGGGAAGTATTTGCAGACGTTCGTCTCCCAGTCCGGCAGCGGGCCGCTGAAGGTGAAGACAGCCTGCATCGGGTCGCCCAACACGCAGGTCGGAAGCGACCGCGAGCCATAATAGACGATCGCATGCTGGTCCTGGCCGCAGTCCTGATACTCGTCGGCGATCTGGTGCGAGAAGTTCGCGGCCAGCACGTCATCGATGTGGCCCGCTTTCAGCACTTCGTGTGCGGCGCGCTGGATGGCGACATAGTCCTTGTGCCGGTTGCGGAGCTCCAGGACGGTTGGGTCGATGGCGCTGCGCTCCGGGAACATGGCGACCAGCTTCATGGCCCAGCCGTCGATGGTGGTTACCCGGTAGGCGCTCGTCGGGACATCCATCTTATCCAGCCTTTGGCGCAGGGCCACCACCCCGGCCGTGGTGTGGGTCAGGATCAGCACCGGCTTGGAGCCGGTGTGGCGCTGCAGGCTCGAAGCAATCAGGTGCGTCTTACCGCAGCCGGCGGGCGCGGTGATGCTGCCGCGTCGGATCCCGAGAAGGTCGATCTCCTCGCTCACATCACCGCCGAGGCGAAGAGCTTCTCAACGGTCGGGCTCAGTTCGCCGGTGGCTTTTGCCAGCCCGGGACCAATGGCCCGCACGGTTGCCTCTTCCATCCAAGTGATGGACTTGAACCAGCCCTTCTTTTTGAGGCTGGACGCATTACCGAGCAGTTCGCGCTGGGGTCCCGTGAGACTGCCGACCAGCATCTCCGCGCGCAGGTCGTTGTAGGTTGCGACGCCGCCGCTCACCGATTTGATATGATCGTTGAGATGCGAGGCGTCGTGCAATTCCTCGGCGTAGTCCAGCAGCGCGCCGATGGCGTCGTCGTCTAGGCAGATGAAAACCTCCTGCTCCAGCTTCCGGCCGTTCGACCACATCGTCAGCTCGCCCCCGCCTTCGACGAACGCCTTCTCTTCGGCTGCATCGGGTTGAACATCGTCATCGCGCAGGACCTGGCAGCGATAGCCGAGCTTCCGAAGCGCGATGGCGCGCTTGTAGATCTTGTCGACGCCTCCTGCGTCCACCAGTGCTACTCCTAGCGCCATCAGCGAGGGCTTGCCCGCAGCGACCCTGCAGCGATCGAGACCGCGGAGCAGGCCCACCTCGCTGCCACCCTCGCAGACGATAACGGAACGGGCCAGGAAGGCTTCGGGAAACACGCGGATGGTGCTCTGGACGTCGTCAGCAACTCCGACGCACTCCATGAGGACGCTGCCGTCATCGTGGCGGACCACCCACAGCTGACTCCCGGAGAGCTCCTGCAGGGCGACGGGCGAGTGGGTAGTTAGAAACCCTTGGATCGGTTCTCCCGCTTCCTTGCTCCCCATAGAGTGCAGCAGGCGCAGGATCCGGTGAGGCTCAAGCCCGTGCTCGAGTTCGTCTACCAACAGGACGCTGGCTTCCTTCGCGGCCTTGCGCTGCAAGCCCGCAATCAATAGCCGTGTCGAGCCCACTCCGAGCGCGCGAAGCGGCACGCCGCCCTCGCTGTGGAGGGAGATCGTACCCCCGCTAAATGAGACCGAGTGGGCATCGAGCATAGCGCGCACGTCACCGCCCACCGGGATGCCGAGATCCGCCGCAGCCTCCCTCACCGCCGACAGAGCCGCGATCAGCTCTTTTCCCGCCTTGTCGCCGAACGCTGCGCGCGCCTCCCGGGCCGCCTCGACGAAAGCGGCCGAGGCGTCGGCCTTCTCGTCCGACAGCTTGTTTAGGATCGACCCCCGTCTCCAGACGAGATTCTGATCGGCACCAGCCCCGATACGGGTGGGCGAGATCCGCTGGCGGTCAGCCCAAGAAAGATTGCGGGATTGCCCCTGAGCGGCGGCGCGATCGGACACGAGCGACCACGCTGGTTCCAGATCGCTGGTGATCGTCAGATTCAAGGTGAGGACCGTTTCGAGCCCCTTGCCCGGCTCCTCCTCGACTTCGCCGGTGGCCGGGTCGAAGCCGCGCAGAAACAGCCCGTAGGCGTCGATGCTTTTTAGCCGGTCCTCCAGTGCCCCAATAGTGCAGGTGATTGACACTGGACTCTCGACGACGAGCCCGTGGAAGTCGGCGTCGGTGAACTGCAAGTTCCGACGGGCTGACATGCATAGGTCGATGGCGTCCAGGATGGTGGTCTTGCAACTGTCCCCAGGCCCAATGAGGCAGTTGATCCCGTTCTTTGGTCGCCACTTCAGCGTCTTGATTCCGCGGAAGTTCTCGATTTCCACAAGCCGGATGCGCGCCATCACATTTCCCCCCGGCCGAGAGTCTATCAGTTCTCAGCTATCGGTTGCACCGTCCAGTCGGCCGTTGGGATTGTAGTAGACCTTCCCAAGGTCTCTGCTGAGCCAAGAACGGCAGTCCGCCCGAGGGTCTGGGAAGCGCAAAGTGCGGACATTTGGGCACCAGCAGAACGTTGACTCTCGATCACCAAGCCGCTGAGGTCCACGAACCACGCGCCGTCGTGGCCCAACGGCGCGGCCCGCTAAGCGGACGCAGTCCCTGCTAGCGCTTATGAGAGTTCTTCACGATCAAGGCCGCAGACCGAGACCTTGGCAGGATGGAGCGCCCCATCCGCGACGTCGGCCAAATGAGCGTGATGGGTGAAGAAAAGCACCTGGGTTTTCCGCGCCAGCTCGGCCAAGACTTTGAACCCGGCAGCGGCCCGCTCGTCGTCGAAGTTTATGAACAGGTCGTCGGCCAGGAAAGGCAGCTTGGCACCTTGGGCTAGCGCTTCCTCAACCGCCGCGACCCGAAGCGCGAGGAACAGCTGGTCCACCGTGCCGTCGCTCATCCCCTCTACCGGCACCACCGTGGCTCCATCCGAACGCACGCCGGCGAGCTTCGGCGTGTTGTCGTCGTAGTCGACCATTAGGGCGGAGAAGGCGTCGAGGGTGAGTGTGCGGAACAGGGCCGAGGCTCGGGTGAGCAGAGGTCCCTGCTTTTCCTGGCGATACCGCTCCACCGCTATTTTCAGGAGCCGGGCTTCTGCGCGCTTACGGATATAGAGCTCCGCTTGAAAAGCCATTTCGCTGCGGGCTTCCGCCATAGCGAAGGCGGCGATCGCCGCATCGGGTCGGTCGTCCAGCGCCTCAAAGGCGGTCAGCGCCGCCTGGCGAGCCTCACTTTTGACGTCGATTTGCGGATTGAGACCGTCTAGCTCCGCAGCCCAGCCCTCGGCCTCGGCGGCGAGTTCGTCGGGCTGAGCGCCGGAGACCTCCTCGATCAGCGCCTCCAGGCTGCGGCCGTCTCCGTATGAGAGGAGCTCGTCCTCAAGCTGGTTGATGCGGTCACGCAAGCCCGTCGCTTCGCGCGCCCGGCCCAATATCTCTCTGACTGTTCCGGGAGCTTCCGGGTCTGCGCCCGCCTCGATCAACGGCTCCAACAGCCCCTTCGCGCGGGCGAGCTCTTCTTCCGCGGTCGCCTTGTTCGAGAGAGCGGCCTGGAGCTGGTCTGCCAAGGCTTCGGCGCGGTCCGCCTGCTTGCGAGCGGCTAGGCATGCTTCCTGCAAGGCCGCAAAGGTCTTGGCGTCGTCCTGGAGTTCCGGAAACCCTGCGCTAAGCGCGGCGGCGGCAACGCGGCTTTTGAAGGTCGATTGGGCGGCCCAGATGCCTGCAGTCTCTGCTTCCAGGTCCAGCTGCTTGTCGACGTCCTGGCGAACGATCTCAATCAAATCGAGCCGCGCGCGGGCAGCCGCCACCGCCGCGTCGGCAGGAAGCCGGGCGCGTTCCAGAGCCGGTCGCCAGGCGGCGGTCCACGCCGAGTCTGCGGCCTTCGCGCCGCCGGCCTTCCCTGTCGCCCGTTCGAGCGCCTCCTGCGCAGCCGCGAGCTTGGCACGCAGTTCGCGTTCCTGGGCTTCGGCTTCCCGAGCCGCCTCAACGCGCTGCTCCGCCTCGTCCCACAGACGCTGCAAGCTCGCCGGGTCTGCGTCGATTTGGGCACGACCCAAGGCGCGGGCCAAGGCGTGGCTTGCGGCCGTTTCGGCCTGCCGGGCGGTTTCCACATCCCTGCTGGCCAGGTCCAGGGCATCCGCGTGCTGAAGGGCTTGGTCGCACGCCGCCGTCCATCCCGGGAAGGCTTCTGGCGACACGCTGACGCCGAGCGGTTCCACCAGCTTGCCGAAGGCGGTCAACGCTGCGTCCCCCGTCGCCAAGGCGAGAAGCCGTCGGCCGTTAGCTTGCGTGAGCTCCAGCTCGGTCTTTTCAATCTCGCGCTCGTGCGCCGAAAGATCGCCGGCGTGCTCAGCCCCTGCGAACCGCTCGTCCGCCACACGATCGCTGGCCACGATGGCTTGTTCGTAAGCCTCGACGGTCGCCAGGGGGTGGTCGAGCGCCGTGTCGCCCTGGATGTGACCCTTGAGCGGGGCCCAACGTGCTTCTCTGACGTCCCGGGCCGCCGCGAGGTCGGACGCGGAAGGGGTCGGGTGGCCGAGCACCTTGTGCTTGCGCTCCAGCTGCAACTGTTCGAGGCGGGATTCCGCCCTAGCGCAGGCTTCACCCTCTTGGCGCATCTTCTCGCGGGCTTCGGTCAACTCGGCCATTACCCGCGCCACGTCCGGCTCCGCGGGTTGCGGTAACGCCCGCAGCGCGGCCACGTCGCCGCGCCACGGCGACAAAGCCCGCATTCGGGCCGCGAGCAGCGCCTCGAGTTCACGACACGCGGCCTCGGCTGAGGCTGTAGCCTGGGACAGGCCCGCCCTACGGACTTCGCGCAACGCCTCCTGAAGCGGCCGTATGTCATTTCGGGGGGGCAGTCCGGATATCGCCGTCTGCAGCCGATCGGCCTCGTGCGACGCACCCTCCACCGCTTCCCGGGTGGCCCGAAGTTGCTCGTCAATGGCTCCGCGCTGCTCGATAAGCTCGCGCAACTCCGCGATCGAGGGGCGTCCAGGCAGGCGCGCTTTCAGATCCTTGGCCGGCTCCGGCGGCCATCCGATCTCCGTGACGTTGGCTGAAACTCGCTGGGCGAGGTTTTGCAGGGTCGCGTCCAGCGCCGGCAGCGATGCGGCTCCTTCGTCGACGACCCCCTTCAGATCCCTGAGGGCATCTACCTCTGCGGCGGCGGCCAGGACAGCCGGGTCTGGCCGCACGGTGTCCAGTGCCTCTTGCAGGCGGTCGGCTTGCAACTTCGCTAGGCCCGCCTCGGTCCCGGCTGTCTGCAACGACCCCAGCGCGGTCTCGAGGCGGTCGGCGACCTCCAAGGAGATTTCCGGGATATCCCCGAGTTCTGACACGCGCGCCAGAGCCCGCGCGCGCTCCGCCAAGGGGCGCAGGACAAGTTGTTTGCGCTGCACCGTGCGCTGGTCGCGCGCGAGGGCGGTGCGCTTCGCCTTGAGCTCGTCGAGCTCCGACTCGATAACCTTGAGATCCTTCTTGGCCCTCGCCCAGGCCGCGGGTCTCACCTCGGCTTCCTTGAGACCAGCCTTCGCCGCCTGGTAGGCGCTGTAGGCGGCCGTGAAATGGCGGTTGTCGCCCGCTCTTTTCGTCCAGATCTCGGCCGCTTCCTGTTCGAGCTGATCACAAAGATGGGCCACGCGCACCATGCCCGAACCGGCGGCGAAGATCGTCGCGCCCACATCGTCCTTGGCCTCAAGGATGAGCTTGCCGCCTTCGCGCAGGCGCGCATGGTCTAGCCCGAACATGCGTTCGTAGCTCTCGCGGGTCTGTCCAGCGAGCCGCGCGCCGAGCAGGGCCGGATCCAAAGGTTGGTCGTCGGGCCCCAGCAAGGTGTCGACATTCCCTTTGCGTCGCCGAACTTCCAAGCGCGAACCATCGCCCTCGATGATGGCGCCCACGCGGAGCAGTTTCTGGTCGAACTTGAAGCCGAAACGCGTGCGGGGTCCGAAGCCGAACAGCAGGTCGCTGATCGAGGCCAGCGTGGTCGACTTGCCGGCTTCGTTCGGGCCGACGATTATCTGCAGGTCGCTATCGCCGGCTGCGAACGACAGGCTGCAGTCCTGGAACCGGCCATACCGGATCAGTTGGAGCTCGGCGAACCTCACGCGACCCCCGTCTGTAGACGGGCGCGCAACGCCGCCGCCGCATCCGGCAGCACGCCGCCAAGCTGCCCGGCCCTCACCTCAGGCAGCAGGTCGAGTTCCCGGTCCAGCTCGGCGGGCGCGCGGGCCAGGAAGTCCGCAAGGTCGTCGACGATCGCAGACGCAGTGGCCGGGTCGGCCGCGAGTTGCTCCAGCAGAGCGTCCAGTTCATCTCCGAGCGCTTGCGTCCGGGCCGGCGGCCGCGTGGCCGCCACCACCTTCTCGATCCAGAGCTCGTCAGAGAGGCCCCTGGCGATCGCTCGCACGCCTTCCCGCCAGGCGTTGCGCTCCTCAGCCAGCACGTCGTGGATCAGCGTCTCGCCGGATAGGCGCACCCGCGCCATCATCGGACGACCGTCTGCCTGGCCAGAAAGCGCTGCCTCGAGACTTTGGCGGATCCGCTCGTGGCCGTCGGTTACCGACCCCGCGCCGCCGAGGTCGACGTCCACATCGGCCCACCGAACCACATCCATTGGAATATGGTCCACGGCCCGGACATGGCCGTCAGCCACGGTCACGAGAGCGGCGCCCTTTGGCCCGGTCTCCCGAATGTTGCGACCCTGCAGATTGCCTGGAAAAACTACATGGGGGACGGCAGTGACGATCTCGAAGCCGTGCACATGGCCTAGCGCCCAGTAGTCGTATCCCTTCGCAGCCAACTCCTCGGGACGGCAGGGGGCATAGGGAGCGTGGCCCCGATCTCCGGTCAGAGCGGTGTGGAGCACGCCGATGTTGAACGAGCCGTCGATGGCCGGGGGATAGCCTCCTGCCAGGTCGCCCCCGGGGTCGCGAGACTTGTAACTCTGTCCGTGCAGGATGACGCCCGTTGGCGCGTGTGTCACCGTTTCAGGGCGGTCCGAACGGAAGGCCTTCACGTTGGGCGGCAGGGGCAACTGTTTGGTGAGATGCGATTCCGCGTCGTGGTTGCCGTAGATCAGGTAGACGGCGATCCCGGCTTCGTTCAGGCGACCCATCGCGCTGCAGAAGTACAGACCGGTGGCGAAGGCTTCCCAATCGCCATCATAGAGGTCGCCCGCGATCACTAGGAAGGCGACTTTCTCCTCGATGGCGTAGCTTACGAGATTGTCGAGCGCGCTGCGCGTGGCGGTCCTGACAAGCTCCGCCGGTACGCCCTCATAGCGGGCAAGGCCGCGCAAGGGGCTGTCGAGATGAATGTCCGCCGCGTGCAGGAATCTGAAGTCCATAGGCCCTCCGCCTGAGACGTTAGACTCACCACGCCCCCAACGCCAATGACGGCTCTAGCTGCGGGGCGACTTAACCGTGAATGGCGCGGATCGGCGCGCGCGCTCGAGGTAGAGGAGGGCGGCAGGGGAAGGGCGGGGTTCAGCGGCTCGGGACATGGGATGTTCTCCTATGCCCGTACCTTGCCCGGTCGATACGTCAGAATCGGACGCATGGGTGCCCGCTTGAGCGCTTTTTGGAAAGGGTCCCCAAGCCTGTCCGTGACGGTCAACGCGCCCCGATGCTGGCGATCGCAGCGACTGAGCCGAGGGCGCGCCCAAGAGGCGTCACCGGATAGACGTCGCCATATCCGATGGTCGTGAGCGTGGTCACCGCCCACCAGGCCGCCCGTGGGATGCTGCCGAACGCCTCGGGTTGAACCGCGCCTTCCACGAAATACAGGGCCGTCGCCGTAAGTAGGACGGCAACGAGCGCGAGGCCGAAACTGATCGTCAGGGCCTCACGTCGGTCAATGAGGGCGCGGCTGATCTCCGCACATGCGCGGGAAAATCGGCCAAGCTTTGCAACCCGGACAAGACGCAGAAGTCGAACGAGCCGCAGCAGGAAACCACCCGAACTCGCTGACCAGAACAGGACGGAGAGAACGGCCGCCAAATCCGCCAGCCCGGCCCGCGAGAGCACAAACGCGAGCCGACCTCGCCATGGCTCCGTCGGAAGGTCTTCCGCAGAGACCCAAAGCCGGGCCGCATATTCACGGCGAATACTACCCCCAACACCACTTGGAGGGCCCAGAAGATCTGCGCCCAGCGGTGCAGGCTAGGCTCGGTTTCCAGGACGGCCAGCAGCACCGCGAGCAAGATGGCGGCCCCCAGACCAAGGTTAAGCGCCGAGATGCCTTTCGCTCGAGCGCCGGGCGCCAGCGCTCGCCACACCGCCCTTCGAAAGCCGGCGCGTTCAGCCATGGTCGAGGGAGGCCAAGGCCGTTTCCAGGCGTGACCGAGCCGCCGCCGACAAGCGTCGAATACCCAACCTCCGGGCGATCTCCACAGCGCTGTCAGGTCCAGGGAGTTGGCGTGCGAGCGCCGCCAATTCGGCGTTGGGAACCTCGTCGATGAAGCGGACATTGGCCTCTCCATCCGGGAGCCGGACTCGCGACCAGGTCTCCACGGACGCCCAATCCCGCCAGACGAACAGCAGTCCATCCGGATCAGGCAAAACGAGGTAGAGCGCCTTGGCGACCTCCTCCACCCGTTCGCGGATCAGCCGCCCAGACTGCTTGAACCCGTGAGCACGCGCGATGCGTTTGACGAGCACATCCAACCGGAGGGGCGCCTCGGCATCGACCACCGTCCGAACAAGACGCTGGAGGGTGGGCGTGTAGCTGGCTTCGTAAAATGCGCCGGAGTTCAGATCGGTTTCAGTCGAGAGGTCTGCTTGCCGGTAGAGGTCGCGCCGCGCGTCGGCGCTCTGCGCCGGCGCCCGGGCGAACGCGGTAGAGGGTGCTGGCTCTGCGAGTCCGAGAGGCAGGTCTTCCAGAACCGTCGGCGCCTCTTCCAGAACATGTTTGGATTCCGGGCCGGCCGGCGTGTCGACGCTCTTTTCGCGATCCGCGGCGAGCAGGGCGTTCAGTTCGGCGTCCAGCTGCGCGAGCGCCTGCGCCCGGTTATGCCACCAGGCGGTGGACCAAACCCGCACCAGATCCCATCCCAATCCGGTGAGAATGCCCGCCCGGACCTTGTCGCGATCACGCGCTGTGGCCGCGCTGTGATAGGCCGCGCCGTCGCACTCCACCCCTGCCAGGTAGGTGCCCGACTTGTTGGGATGCACAACGCCCAGATCGATGCGGAATCGTGAGACGCCGATCTGGGGAACGACCGTCCATCCCTTGTCGCGGAGTCCTCGGGCGACCGCCTGCTCGAAAGGCGACTCGAAACCCCCGACCGACCCCTGGATGGCTTCAACAAGGGCTCTCGGGCCGCGTTCCGCGAACTCCAGCAAATGTTTGAGGTCACGCACCGCTTCCGCGGAGGTGCGGTTCAGATCGACCATTTCCGGCCCGAACGAAGAGAAGATGACCATTTCCTCCCGAGCGCGTGTGATCGCCACATTCAGCCTCCGCCATCCGCCGGAGCGGTTCAGAGGCCCGAAATTCATGCTCATCGTCGGGGCGCCGGCCGTCTCCGGACCGTAGCCGATTCCGAGAAGGATCAGATCCCGCTCATCGCCTTGCACGGTCTCCAGGTTCTTCACCACGACCGGCTCCAGGCAGTGATCGCCGAAGAAGCGCTCCAGCGCCGGGTGTTTGGCCCGCTCCTTATCTAGCAGGTCTTCGACGAGCCGTTGTTGCTCGGAGTTGAGGGTGACGATCGCGATCGACCGGCCTCGCCCGCCGAAGGTCGGATCGCGCAATCGCTTGACGGTTTCCTCGACCATCGCCTGCGCCTCGATGGCGTTCGTCCGTGACCTGCCCTTTGCATAGGCGCCGTTCACGCGCCGGAGGCTCACGGTGGTGTCGCGGGTGACCGCAGACGGGAAGGTAACCAGTCGGCTCTCGTAATAGCGGTGGTTGGAGAAGGCGATCAGGCTCTCGTGCCGCGACCGGTAGTGCCATTCGAGCGTGTGACGGGTCAGGCCGGCCGAGAGGCATTCGTCCAGAATGCTCTCCAGATCCTCTTCCATGCTGTCATCGACTTCGTCGTCTGCAGGGGTGCCCGCGCCGCGTTGGAAGAAGTTTGTCGGCGGCATCTGCCGCGGGTCGCCCGCGATCACCACCTGACGCCCTCGGGCCAAACTGCCCACCGCATCCCAAGTCGTAATCTGGCTCGCTTCGTCGAAGATGACGAGGTCGAACAAGGCCGCGTCAGCGGGCAGATACTGGGCAACGGACAAGGGGCTCATGAGCATGCATGGCGCGAGCGCCGTTACGTCGGAACCCATCTCGGTCAGAAGCGAGCGGATCGGCTTTCGAGGCTTCTGGAGGCTCAACTGGTGGCGCAGAACGCCGTAGCCGGATGACTTGGAAACGGAGTTCTTGTCGGGGATCAGGCCGGAAATCTTCGCCCGAATGTATCGGACGGTCAGCTCGGCGACCTTGTCATCGAGCGCCCGGAAGTCCGTGACGCGATCGGCCTCCTGGCGCGGCACAAAGAAACGCAACCGGTCGTCCGCGTCAATGCGGACGCTCGCCCACCATTTCGCGTAGGCTGTTTCGAACTGGGAGAGCGTCTCGCCGGCCTTGAGCCGCCGACCCTCAAGCGCCTCCACCAAGGCATCGAGCTCCAGGTATAGAGCTTCCCGCCTCGCCTTCCGCCATAGGCTCCAGTCCCGCAACTTCGGTTGGTCGGCCAGGATCGCCGCGCTCATGGTCGCGACCCGGCCGAAGAGGTCGGGATCGTCGAGAGGCGTCTCGCAACGGGCGGCGGTGCAGAAGCGCTCCAGCGCAGCCTCAAAGGCCGCGTGCGCCGTCCGCCATTGGGCCGTGGCCTGGCGGATGGGCATGGCTTCGGCGAGCAGTTCATTCCCATCCACGACGGCGGCGCGGACTGCGGTGCGCACCGTACCCAGGGTTTCAGGTGTAGTGGTCAACCTGACCGTGGCCTCCCTCAGGCTGCGGGCCACAGCCAGGGTTTGTGTCAGCCGGGCTTCGTCTGTCGCGAGGCCGGCCCAGGCCGAGGCGCGCCCCGCCTGGGCCTTCAGTTCATCGAGACGCTCCAGTTCGCCCTGCAGGGTCTCGACCAACGGCAGGTCATGGCGGGCGTTTGGCTTTGTCGCCAATCCAGCTGCGGCCTTCAGCGCGCCGTTCACGCCGGCTTGGCCGAACAGTTTCAGCGGCCACAGGCTGGCGTCGGCCTTGTCCAGTCTCGTCTTCAGAGCCGCGGTCGGGATTCGGCGGCAGGCCTCCGCCGGGTAGGCCTGCGATAGACTCCGCTCGGCCTTCTGATAGGCCTGAAGGTGGCGGAGGCTTCGCTCCAGAGCGTCGATGACGGCGGGCGTGTCCGGGACGAAGGCGAATGACAGGTCCAGACCGTGCGACGCATCGATCGCGTCCGAGAGTTCCGTCAGGGCCTGGAGCCTAGCACGGTCCGCCGGACCGCGCGGCAAGCTCAGCCGCTCTTCAAGCTCGTCGCGCCGAACTCGCGCCGCCTCACCCGCCCGCGCCAGCGCGGTTACGGCGGCGACCATCTCGCTCTGCCAGGCTCCGGTGAAGTCATCGGCCGCGATCGGCCCGAACGCGTTGGGGTCGAGTTCGTCCACCGCGTCAAACAGACGGTCCATTTGACGGCACGTCTCTCGCATCCGCTCCAGGACCGCCTTGTCGTGCCGGGCGCTCGCCGGCCATCCCAGCTCCGGCGTCCGCGCATCTGCATCTCTGACGGTGCGCCCAATCGCTTCGAACAGGCTGAGACCGTTTTCCGCCTTGGCATGTAGCAGGCCGACCAGACCGTTCAGCTCGTCGCGCAGCGCCGAGAGCTTGCCGGTCTCTTGGCTCCACTCCTCGGCCGCGATGACGTCCCGGGTGTCCCAAGCGCGGCCAAGCTGCTGAATGACCTGGAATTTGTTCGCCTTGTTCGAGTGAAGCTCGAGGCAGAACGGGGCCAGTCCGCGAGCCTCCAGACGGCGATAGACCACTTCAAGCGCGGCCATCTTCTCGGCGACGAACAGGACCTTACGGCCCAGGGCTAGGTTGTGCGCGATCATGTTCGCGATGGTCTGCGACTTGCCGGTTCCCGGCGGGCCATCCAGCACAAAATCGCAGCCCCTGCCGGATGCGACGACCGCCGCGAGCTGGGAGGAGTCCGCGGGCAAGGGAGCGAACAGTTCCGATGCATCCAACTCGACGTCCAACCGGGACGCTTCGGGGAAACAGTCCTCCCCAACGAAGGGCTCACGCGGGGTGTCGATCAGGTGACGAACCACGGCGTTGGACTTCAGCTGGTCCACACGATCGGTGAGGTCCTTCCACATCAGATATTTGGCGAAGGAGAAGACGCCGAGCGCCAGGTCTTCGACGACTTCAAAACCCGGCACGTCTCGGACAGCGCGGCGCACCGTTGTCCAAACGGCTCGGACGTCGATCCCCTTGTCGTCCATGGGAAGGTCCCCCTCGAGCTCGGGTATCATCAGCTCGAAATCCTGCCGAAGGAGCTCCAGCAAGGTGAGATTGAAGCGAGGCTCATCTTCATGAGCCGTAAGGACGACACCCGAGCGAGCGCTCTTCCGTTCAAGAGCCACCGGCAGGAGAATGAGGGGAGCCC
The DNA here is from genome assembly GCF_001295975.1 of Brevundimonas sp. AAP58. GTDB lineage: Bacteria > Pseudomonadota > Alphaproteobacteria > Caulobacterales > Caulobacteraceae > Brevundimonas. The sequence goes on from NZ_LJHU01000040.1 coordinate 18,816, forward strand.
TGTAGGTGCGCGGATCCGCTTCTGATCGCTTCCAGTTCAAGAAACCCATTGCCAGGAACAGCGTGTTCGCCCCGCCCTCCTGCAGATCGAGCCGGGCTTTTCGATACAGCTCGACCAACTGAGCATCGAGGGCGTCACCGTCCAAGCCTGAAAGGACTTCGCCCGCGTCGAGCGCCTGCCGGGCGTGGCTCTCCAGCAGCGCCTCGCCGGTCCTCGCCTGATGCAAGTCTGCATCCCGTCCGCCGGCGCCGAACCCCTCCAGCGCGGGCACGGGTTTGATGCGTATCTTCGCGCCGTCGGCTAACAGATCTTCCAGCCGCGCCACGTCGGGGCAGATCAATTTGAGGGCGGTTGAGCTCGGCTTGGTGTGGAGCAGGCGATTGCGAACGGTGAGGTCCAGAAGCTTGCGTCGCCATTGATCTACCCGCCCTTGCGGCGTGACCGCCGGGTCGGCCGCCTCGGCGATGTCGAAGTCCGGCAGCGGCGGAGCTTCCTCGAGGCTTTCCGCCGCAGGCGGCAAGTCCTCGCCGGCCCAGGGCTCCCCCGTCTTGATCTGCAGGGCAAGCGGCCTCAGACGCTGCAAGCGGGCGCGGCGGATGTCGAGCGCCAGGACAAAATTCTCTTCTTCGAACGGGCCGATTTGCCGCTTCGCCGCCTCGACGGCCTGACTGAAAGAGGCTGCGGGCTTGTTGGTCGCCAGGGTGGTCTCGAACACGACGAGCTCACCGAGGTCGATGCGTTTTCTGACCGCGACGGCGTCGTCAGTGGTCAGACTTCCGAACTCTTGCGGAACGAGCCAGCAACCGACGAACGCATGACCCTTCGTGAGCACGAGAATGGCGTTCAGACCCATTTGCTCCAGTCCGGCGGCGAACAGCAGCGCCGTGTCGAGACAGGTCGCCATTCGGCTTTCCAGGATCACACCGGGCGTGCGCACCTTTTGCCCGTTCGTTTCAAAGCTTGCGGGCGGCAAGGCATAGGTCAGGCGGAGCGATGACACCGCTGACCAGAGGGCGGAAACCATTTCCCATACCCGCCGACTCGATTTGCTTTCATAGCCGTTCAGGGCGTCCGATTTGCCCGCTCGCAGGAGAACGTCCGCGGCCTGCTTGAGCAGCGTGTCGACAGCCGGGTCGTTCGGCGTGACGAAGGCGGCCAGTAGTTCGGGCATATAGGCCGCACCGCCCCACTCATTCCTCGAAAGCACCTCCACGGGAAAGCGAGCCTCGCCCAGCGTGTGTCCGTCCTTCGTCACCTTGATGATGACATGGCCTGAGAGACTCTCCGCCGTTTCGAACAAAAGGCCGGCGTTCAGGTCGATCTTTCGGTCGAGGACGTGTGACCGTGTTCCCGGTTCCAGGCGGTCCAGACGCCACGTCTTGGGCGAGAGGAACGCGGGCTCCGACGTCAATTCGATGACGAGATTCTCGAGGGTGACCGCGCCTGTCTGCTCAAGCTCCAGATCCAGCAACACGGGGGCGCTGTTCTGGTGTGAAGCAAACGTCACCTTCTCCGCGACACTCGCAACGACGCGAACCGTACTGTCCATGGGCCCCTCCTGGAACGGAGCAGCTAGGCTCCATGCAACGGTCTGCGTCAACCGGGAGGTGTGGCGTGCGACCGCCGTCGCCGCTGATCAAGAAGATCGCCATGTACAAACTTTGGGGCACCGGGCGGTGTTTCCTGCTGGTCGCTGAGCGCGCCTGCAGAACGAAGTCGCAGCATCAACGGTCGCTTCAGGCCGTGCCAACATCGTGCTCTTCCGCACCGCTGTGGAGAGGCTGGGCTGCTCGTCTTAGAGCGCGTTGGAGGGCGGCATGAGTTTACAGGCACGCTGCATTTCCGCCCTAGAGTGCCACAATGACAGTGCACAGAGCGGACATAACCAACTTCCGCAAAGAGCCAAACTCAGACTTCCAGCCACGCAGGGCCAGTCCCCCTCCCCCGCCTGCCACCCTTGCATCTTCGTCTGGCGTCCCCTGACGATCACAAGCAGCCAAAGCTCCCCGGCCACCCTCCGGCTTGCCCAAACTGGTAAGCCGGGATACTTGTTACGCAGCGATGCGAGCTCCCGCGCGGGGCCGCGACAGGGAGAGAGCCACGTGAACATCAACGTCAACGCGGTACGGCAGGGGTCATTCACGTCGGTCAGCCCGCTTTATGCGGAACTACTGAAATCGGACACGCGGACGCCCCATCCAGCCTTTGCGGCGACGGGTGAGTTCAGGGTCGAGCTCGATCCGGTCCCACGCACCCGCTACACCGATCCGGCCTTCGCCAAGCTGGAGATGGACAAGCTCTGGCTCAAGACCTGGCAGGTCGTCGGCCGCGAAGAGGACATCCCGGCAGTCGGCGACCGCATCGTCTACAACGTCGGGACCAAATCGTTCATCATCGTCCGATCCGACGAGACGACCTTCAAGGCCTTCTACAACAGCTGCCTGCATCGCGGGACGCAGCTGTGTACCGGTCATGGTGCCGGGCCGACCATCAAATGCCCGTTCCATGGGTGGACCTGGAACGTGGACGGCAGCGTCAACAACCTTCCGGGCCGCTGGGATTTCCACGGGGCAACCGACGAAGTGCTTCATCTGCCGGAGGCGAAATGCGACACTTGGGGCGGCAACATCTTCATCAATCCCGATCCAGACGCGCTTCCGCTGGTCCGGGCGCTCGGCGTTCTGACCGAGCACTTCAAGGACTATGACTTCGCCAACCGCTGGACCGCGGTGCATGTGCGCAAGAAGGTCCGCGGCAACTGGAAGCTTTCTGCCGAAGCCTTCCTGGAAGGCTGGCACCTTTCGGAGACGCACAACCAGGCGCAATCGTGGAACGGCGACAGTTCGACCCAGTATGACATCTGGGAAGACGAACACAGTCAGATCAGCCGATCCATAACGCCCTCCGCGGTGCCGAGTCCCGAACTCGGCGAGGATGCCTCGACCCGCGCCGCAGTCGAAAACCTCATTCGCGCCGTCACGCCGCCCGGAATGCCATTGCCCGATTTTGACGCCGTCGAGACCCTCGATCGCGCCTATGGGGCGGAGTATCGCCGCAACCTCTTGACCGCCATGACGGGCCGCGATTTCAGCGCGGCCTCGGACACCGAGATGCTCGACGCGGTGCAGTACTACATGTTCCCGAACTTCTTCCCGTGGTTGGGTGAGGGCGCGTCGCTCTGGTACCAGTTCATGCCCTATGGCGACCAACCGGGCGAAAGCATCATGGAGGTGCGCTTCCTTCTGCCGATGCCGGCCGGCGGCCAGAAGCCGCCCAAATCCCCCGTCGTCGAACTGGATTTCGACGAAAGCTACCGTGAGCGCCAGGCCGGCTTTGGCCTGTTCGACGAGGTGTTTGATCAGGACATGACGAATGTCCCGATGATCCAGAAGGGTTGCGAGAGCGGTTCGCCGACCAGCAAATTCGTCCACTTCGGAACCTATCAGGAGTGCAGGCTGCGCGCCCTGCATGCCCGTCTGACACGGGTTCTCGACGCCTGACGCCCTGAAGACAGGCCGCTCGCGAGCGGGCGTCGCATACCCCTCACCAGTTCCCGCCTCCACCGGGTCGACGGGCGGCGCGCGAGAGTCGCTCGCGGCGGCTTCGGGTCCTCCCGACGATCGGGAGACGGCGCAACCACGCCTGAGCGAGGCCGTCTGCGACACGTTCTCGCGCAAGCCTGCCCGCGCCTAAAAAGGTTTGCGTGCTCACTAGTTTCATGCACAATGATGCCAACGACATCGACGCAGATCGGGTGGGAACAGTCTTGAAATACGACATCGTGGTGGTCGGTGCCGGGAGCAACAGTCTCGTCGCGGCCGCCTATCTGGCGAAGGCCGGCAAGAAGGTTCTCGTGCTGGAGAAGAACGCCCAGTGCGGCGGCGGCGTGATCTCCATCGAGATCGCGCCGGGCTTCACGCACGACCCGCACTCCACCGGCTACTACCCGATGATGTCCAATCCGGCGATCAAGGACAATGAGCTGGAGCTCTGCACGCGTCACGGCCTTGAGTTCGTCACCTACCCCGCCGGGTTCGGGACGATCTACGACGACGGAACCCACATCACCGCCTTCACCGACCTGGACCGCAGCTGTCAGGAGATCGCAAAGTTCTCCCAGAAGGACGCGGACGCCTATCGTGCCTTCGGCGAGGACGCCATCAGCGTGCTGCCGATCCTGTCACGCGGCGCGGCCACCCCTCCGATGCCGACGGCCGGCTTCATCGGAATGCTGGAGTCGAGCCCCATCGGGCGACGGATCGCCTCGGCCTTCTTCAAGAGCTTCTACGAGGTCATCGACGACCTTTTCGAAGCGCCCGAGGTCAAGCTCCATATCCTGAAATGGTGCGCCGAGATGATGGAGGGGCCCGATGTGAAGGGCACCGGGGTCGTCTTGTACAATCTGTTCGGCATGGCCCACACCCAGGACGGGGCCGCGCCCAAGGGCGGAGCGCGCGCCATCATCGACAGCCTCATCCGCTGCATCGAGCACCACGGCGGCGAGATTCGAACGAACGCCGAGGTCACATCTCTGGACATCGTCTCGGGCGAGGTGAAGGGCGTCTTCGTCGGCGAGGAGCATATCGCCGCCGGCGATGCGGTGATCGCCAACATCCATCCTTGGCGCCTCGGTGACTGGCTCCCGGGGCTGGACCCCGAGATCGCGGCGAGCGCGCGACGCACCCATCTCAGCAATCATGGCGCGATCAATCAGCAGATCGCCCTGTCGGAGCCGCCGAGGTTCGCCGCCGGCGACCAGTTCGACGACGTCATGTGCGTGGAGTTCGTGCACAAGGACGTGGAGGCGATCCGGCGCGTCTTCGACGAGTACAAATACGGCCGCATCCCCACGACCTGCCTGAGCCCGTTGGCGATCAATCATACCAGCCGCGATCCCTCACGGGCTCCGGCCGGCCAGTCGGCGCTCTATCTCTACCACTTCGCACCGTTGAAGCTGGCGGACGGGGGGCTGGAAGCTTGGGCGCGACCCGAGAACGGACAGGCCTACGCCGATCGGATCCTCGACGAGTATCTCAAGCACGTCACCAACATCGACAGCTCCAAGATCATCGCCCGGCACATCGAGACGCCGCTGGATCATCACAACCATTCCGCCAGCATGATGAACGGAGACATCTTCGGCATCGGCTCGACCATGGGCCAGCTCCTCGGGCGGCGGCCGACGCCGGAGCTCGCCCAATACAGGGTTCCGGGCTTCAAGGGTCTCTATCTGTCTGGGCCGTTCATGCATCCGGGCGGCACCGTCACCTTCGGGGGCCGCGCCACGGCCATGCGCATGGCGATGGACATGGGCATGAGCCTCAAGACGATCTTCCCGGCCTATTGAAAGCGCGTCCGATGACCCAGAAGTCCATGAAACTCTACGCCTTCGACAACTCCGACCTGATGGAAATCAGCGGCATCTATCCCGAGGGCGACAATCTGATCGTGGAGGGCACGATCATGGGAGCGATGCCCATCCGCGCCATCGTCAAGCCGTCCGAGGTACGCCGGGCGATGGGGATGATGGACACCAAGACCAAGATGCATGCCGCCGGCATGCTGTTCAAAAACTCACGCTGAGATCGAACTCAGGAAAGGGGCCGGGGGATGAGTCTTCTGGAAGGACGTGTCGCGATCGTGACGGGGGCCGGCCGCGGGCTGGGCCGGGCACATGCGCTGAAGCTCGCCGAGCATGGCGCCAAGGTGGTCGTCAACGATCTGGGATCGTCAGCCACCGGTGAAGGGGCCGACCAGACGCCGGCCCAGGAGGTCGTTGCGGCCATCGAGGCCATGGGCGGAGAGGCCGTCGTCAACACATCCGACGTTTCGGACTGGGCGGCCGCCCAGGCCATGGTCCAGCAGGCGGTCGAGCGCTTCGGACGTCTCGACATCCTCGTTAACAACGCCGGCATCCTGCGGGATCGAATGCTCGTCAACATGAGCGAGGACGAGTGGGATAGTGTCGTGAAGGTCCACCTGAAGGGCACCTTCGCTCCCGTCCATCATGCCGCCAACCACTGGCGGCTGGAATCCAAGGCGGGCCGGCCCGTGGACGCGCGGATCATCAACACCACCTCGCACTCCGCCCTGTTCGCCAACATCGGCCAGGCCAACTACGCGGCCGCCAAGGGCGGGATCGCCACTCTGACGCAGCTTGCCGCGCGCGAACTCGGACGGATCGGCGTCACGGTGAACGCCATTGCACCGCGGGCCCAGACCCGAATGACCGAAGGCTTGCGCGAGTTGACCCCCGAACAGGAAGAGCGTCGGGACCCTGAATGGATCGCTGCCCTTGTCGCCTGGCTGGCCAGCCCGGAATCGCGGCACGTCTCCGGTCGCATCTTCGAGGCGTGGGGCTTCGGCTATTCGGTGATCGAGAGCTGGCAGCACGGACCGCAGATGGAGGCCAGCCGCGATCCGACGGCGATCGGCGAGAGCGTGGGCCGTATCGTCGGCTTTGCGCGCGCCAACGCCGGCATCGACCGCAACACCTGGCTGAACCCCTGAGGAGGAACCCGCATGGCAACCGAAGTGCTGCTGCCGAAACTGGGCTTTGCGATGAATGAGGGAAAGCTGGTCGAATGGCTCGTGCCCGATGGCGGTCAGGCAGTCGAGGGCCAGCCCTTGTTCGCGCTTGAGAGCGAGAAGTCGGTCAACGAGGTCGACGCGCCTGCGTCCGGAACCCTGACGATCCTGAAACCGGTCGACGAAACCTATGACGTCGGGACCGTGATCGGCGAGATCAGCTGATGCGCGACGTGCCGGCTGTCCTGGCCGGATTGGCACCGATCCCAGACGCCGACTTTTCGGAGTTCGGCCCTGTCGAGATCACGGACCTGCCGCGGATACAGCAGCTGACCGGGGCCTTCCTGGGCCGGAACTGGGTGACCATCCCACACGTCACGCATCACGACGAAGTGGATGTGACCGACACAGAACGCCGTCGCCACGCCTGGAACACAGACCATGCCGACACCAAGATCACGCCCGTGGCCCTGCTGGTGCTCGCCCTGGCGCGCGCGCTGCGAGACAATCCGAAGTTCAACGCCTCGCTCGGGGCCGACGGAAAGTCCCTCGTCCAGAAGGCCTATGTGAATATCGGCGTCGCGGTCGATACGCCCAAGGGCCTGATGGTGCCGGTCCTTCGCGGCGTCGACGACAAGACGCTGACCGGGATCGCCCGCGAACTGGCGGCGCTCGCCGAGAAGGCGCGCGGCAAGGGCCTTTCCATGGCCGAGATGTCGGGGGGCTGCATCACCCTGTCGTCCCTGGGGCACATCGGCGGCACGGCCTTCACGCCGATCATCAATGCGCCCGAGGTCGCGGTTCTCGGGGCGGTGGCGATCCAGATCCGCCCCGCGCCCGATGCTGACGGCGCCGTCGTCTGGCGAAAAATGCTGCCCCTGTCTCTCAGCTACGACCACCGTGTCATCAATGGAGCGGACGCGGCGCGCTTTGTGAAATCCGTCGGCGCGGCACTGGCGGATCCGACACTGTTCGAACAGGCCTAAGGGGGACCAGATGCAGGTCGCGCGCTCTTCGGGAGGACCGCTGAACACGGAACGGCTTTTGCTCCCTGGCGACTACCCTCGCCGCTTCGCCGATGAGACGCCTGAGGCCGTCGCCATCCTTTGCGGCGAACGGCGCTGGACCTATGGCGCGCTCGACAGGGCCGCCGACGCCTTCGTGTCGCTGCTCGACGCGCACGGGATCGGCCCTGGGGACCGGGTGGCCTATCACGGCAAGAACAACGACCTCTATTTCGCGGTCCTGTTCGGAGCGATGCGGGCCGGGATCGTTCTGGTGCCGGTCAACTGGCGCAACACGGCGTCCGAAACGCGGTTCGTGCTCGAAGACAGCGCCGCCAGACTGGTGCTGGTCGATGACGAGTTTCTTCCCGTCGTGACCGAGGCGATCGGGGACGGCATTGCCGTCATGCGCGTCGACGGCGAGGGCGAGACCCTGCGTGCCCGCCTGGCTGCGGCGACCGGCGCGCCCCGACGTCCCATGGATGGAGAGGCCCCGGCCCTGCAGCTCTATACGAGTGGGACCACCGGACGCCCCAAGGGAGTGATCACCACTCAGCTGGGCCTTGCGGCCCAGCGGCAGGCGGAGTTCGCGAGCGGGCATTTCGAAGACTGGCGTGGCGACGAGATCCTCTTTTCGCCTCTGCCCAATTTTCACATCGGGGGCATGTCCTGGGCGCTGACCGCCTTCGTGCGCGGGCTGCCTCTGATCATCACCGCCAATCCCGCACCACCGGCGATCCTCGACGCCATCATCCAGAACGGCGTCACCCGCGCCTTCATGGTCCCCATGCTGGTGCGTGCCCTGATCGGCGAGATGCAGTCGCGAGGTCTGGAGACCTCGACCCTGCGGGCCATCCATTACGGCGCGGCCGCCATGGACCCGCAGTTGCTCGATCGTTCGGTCGACACCCTGGGATGCCGCTTCCTGCAGTACTACGGCATGACCGAGGTCAGCGGCAGCGTCACGGTGCTCGGACCCGATTTCCATGACACCGGCCGGCCTCACCTGCTGCGATCCGTCGGGCGTCCCCTGCCCGGCTTCACGATCGAGATCCGGGGACCGGAGACGGAGCCCGTCGCGATCGGCACACCTGGGGAAATCTGGATCCGGGGGCCGAGCGTCACGCAGGAATACTGGGGCAGACCCGAAGCCACCGCCGAGGCTCTGATCGACGGCTGGTACCGGTCTGGTGACGGTGGGCGCCTCGACGAGGAAGGCTTCCTCTACCTGACCGACCGCATCAAGGACATGATCGTGTCAGGCGGCGAGAACGTCTATCCGGCCGAGGTCGAGGCTGCGCTGCGCGAACACCCCGCCGTCAGCGACTGCGCCGTCTTCGGTCTGCCCCATCCGACCTGGGGAGAAGGCGTGACGGCTGCCGTGGAGCTGCGACCGGATCAGACCGTGACGGCCGAAGATCTGATCGCCTTCGCCCGCACCTCGCTCGCGGCCTACAAGATTCCACGTCGGATAGAGTTCGGCGAGGTCCTGCCGCGTACGGCGTCCGGCAAGGTCCAGCGGGGTGCATTGCGCGCGCGCTTCACCGATGTGGCCCCGACCCCGTGAGCTTTGCCCGCACCGACACCCAGACGATGCTGGCCGAGATGGCGGATCGCCTGCTGGCCGAACACAATCCGTTCGAGACGCGCCGACACCGGCTATCAGGCGAGACGCCGGACAGACTGGCGCTGTGGCCCGTGCTCGCCGAGCAGGGCGTGCTTGGAGCCCCCTTCACCGAGGCCGCCGGGGGGTTCGGCGGGACGATGCGCGATCTGGCGGCGGTGATGGAGCCGATCGGGCGGCACCTGGTCGTCGAGCCCTATCTCGCGGGGGCGGTCGCGGGCGGTCTCATGCAGGCCGATGGACGCGACATCGGGCCGCTCATCTCCGGGGAGCGGGTGGCGGTCTTCGCCCATGACGAAGGTCTGGATCCCTTCGCGCCTCGTCGGACCCGGGCCTCAGCCGCCCCCGAAGGCTGGCGGCTGAGCGGCGAGAAGCGCGCGGTGCGCCATGGCGACCTCGCGGATGTCCTGATCGTCAGCGCCGACGTCGATGGCGTGGCGGGCTGCTTCCAGGTCGATCCAGGCGCAGCGGGCGTGTCATCGGCCGCGATGCGGCTGATGGACGGATCATCGGCGATCACGCTGACCCTGACCGATGCGCCCGCACAACGCCTGGACGTTGCCCCCGAGGCCCTGGATCACGCCCTCGCCCGCCTCTCGATCGGGCTCGCGGCGGAGGCCGTGGCCATCTGCGAGACGCTTTGCGCGAAGACCTTCGCCTACCTCGGCACCCGCAAGCAGTTCGGCGTGCCGCTCGCCAGCTTCCAGGCGCTTCAGCACCGTGCAGCGGACATGATGGCGGCGGCGGAAGCGGCCCGCGTCCTGACCGATCGCGCCATCGCGGCGCTCGATACGGGTGGCGGGATGGCCCTGGCCAGCGCGGCCAAGGCCCTCGCTGATGACGCCGGACGCAGGATCGGACATGAGGCTGTCCAGATGCACGGTGGCATGGGGGTCTCAGACGAGCTCGACGTCAGCCACTACATGCGACGGCTGGCCACGATCCGAGCGACCCACGGTGGCGCTGCGCAGCATCGGGCCCGGTTCGCCGCCACCGGTGGCGCCGACGCCGTCGCCGAAGACGACGGCGATCTGGGGGCGTTCCGGGAGAGCGTGCGGGCGTTCGTGCGGGACCATCTGCCTGACGACATCGCCGCCAAGGGGCGTGCCGGTCTTGAATTCGACAAGGCGGATTTCGTTCGATGGCAGAAGATCCTGCGCGACCACGACTGGTTCGCCGCCGCATGGCCGCGGGAGCATGGTGGCGCGGATTGGGATCTGGAACAGCAGCTGGCCTTCATCCAGGAGGCCGGCCGTGCGGGGGCGCCGCTCATCATCCCCTACGGCGTCAATATGGTCGGACCGGTGCTCTTCACCTTCGGCACCGAGGCCCAGCAGGCCGAACACCTCCCCGGGATTCTCTCCAGCGACGTCTGGTGGTGCCAGGGCTATTCGGAACCCAACGCCGGCTCGGACCTGGCGTCGCTGAAGACGACCGCCGTGCTGGACGGTGACCACTACCTCGTCAACGGCACCAAGATGTGGACGACGGAAGCGCACTGGGCCGATTGGATGCACTGCCTCGTCCGGACGGACCGGGAGGGCAAACCCCAGGCGGGCATCTCCTTCCTGCTGATCGACATGAATACGCCCGGGATCGAGGTCCGACCCATTGTGACGATCGACGGCCAGCACCACACCAACCAGGTCTTTCTGGACAATGTCCGTGTGCCTGTCGGCAACCTTGTCGGAAGCGAAGGCCAGGGCTGGACGATCGCCAAGTTCCTGCTCGCCAACGAACGGGTCGCGATCGCCGATACCGGACCCAAGCTCAAGCTCCTGTCCGACATCAAAGCTCTGCTTCGGACGGTTCAGCAGACGGAGGCAGGCTCGGTCGCGGTCGAGCTTCTGGCTGACCGGCTCGCCGAGGCCGAAATTCACCTGGCCGCTCTTTGCGCCATGGAGCAGGACTATGTGCGCGCCTGGGCGGGCGGGGCCAGCAGGGATGGGCCGCAGGCCTCGATCCTCAAGATCTGCGGCACCGAGATCCTGCAGGCCCTGACGGAAATCGCGCTCGAGATCGACGGGCCCCTGGGCGCTGTGCATGATCCCGCAGACCTGCACCGCCCGTCAGCCGCCCCTCTGACAGTGGCTCAACGGGCCAGTGCCATGGCGCACCAGTATCTCTACGGACGCTGCTGGTCGATCTTTGGTGGCACCAACGAGATCCAGCGCGGCATCATCGCCCGCGCCATCCTGGGTTAATCCCGCGCCGGCGTCTCCGGGAGCCGTTCCTCGCGGGCGATCATGCGCAGCATGACCCAGGACATCACCAGCATCCAGATGAAGAAGTCGAGCGCCACCAGCCAGAAGGCGAGCGCGCCATGGTAGGCGAAGGGTCCCGTCTTGAAGAAGCCCATCAGGCTGGCCGGGGCCATGCCGAGCGCGGCGTAGATGTTGTAGTAGGCGACCCACCGCGGAAAGGTCGGCTGCGGATTGACGTCACGCAGGATCGCCACGGCGATGACGATCATCCAGATGCCGAACGGCGGCCAGGTGTAGAGAAAGAGAAAGAAGCCGAGGTCGTTGAAGGCCTGGACGATAAGCGGCGATTCAGCCCGAAAGGCCATCACCGTCCAACTGACCGCAATCGTGGCGATGACCCCGGCGCCGCCTCCGACATTGACGATCGAAGCGATCGTCAGCACCGGTGCTCGCTCCATGCGACGGATGTAGATGATGATCGGGGTCACCCAGAGTGCCCAGAAGGACCAGAAGAAGGTGACCAGGGCACAACCGGCCAGGATCGCGACCTGTCGCGACTGGACAAAGGCGAGCATCGCGTCGGCGCTGAGCGAGGCGGTCGGCGGCGGCACATAGCCCATGAGGGCGCCGAACCCGATGGCGGTCATGGCGACGAGGACCACGCCCGACCAGACGCAGATCCGCATCACGAACGGATCGAACGGTTGAGGACGGAGCGATGGGCGTTCCTGCGAAACCCCCGCCGCTGTCGCCCTGGCCACACCTTCGGTCATGCTGTACTCCCGGGCTCAAGCAGCCGCTCACGGATTGCGTCCAGGTCGGCAACGGTCAGCGCGAGGCGGTCCAGAACGTAGCCGTCCACCGAGCCGAACCGACCCTCCACGGCCTCGAACAAGGCCTGAAGATAGGCGCTCTCGACGCCCAGCACCGGAGCCAGCACCCCCTCGTCGATGTCGGCCAGGCCCGCGACCGCAAGGGCCGCGCGGGCATCGATCAGGATCCGCTCCAGCGCGTGCTGCGAATGCAGATAGTCGGCTTCGACGTCTTTCCTGTCCACGCCGAGCAGGGTGAGGATCAGCGCGGCGACGACCCCTGTCCGGTCCTTGCCCGCGGCGCAGTGAAAGAGGATCGGCACCCTGCCCTGCGCGATCTGCCGCAACAGCGTCGAGATCGACTCGGCCTGTTCTTCGATCAGATCCGCATAGGTCTTCGACATCCTGCCCCGGATCTCGTGCGCGGTCGCGCCCGGCTCTCGCAGAGCCCGGATCAGATCCGCCTCGCTGTTGTCGTAGTCGCGGGCCCAGGTTTCGACCGGCAGCAGAGAGGGCCGATGAAGGCGCTCTCGCGTCGACCGCAGATCGACGACCAGCTTCAGGTCCAGCGCCCTCAAGGTCGCGATTTCGGTTTCGGTCAGGCTCGAGAGGGCCGCCGATCGGAAGAGCTGGCCCCTTCGAACCACCTGTCCTTCGCGCGCGGGGAGGCCGCCGAGGTCACGAAGATTGAAGCCGCCTTCAAGGACGACGATCCGTGGGTCGAAGGATGCGGTCACGTAACGCTCGCCGAACAGCGATCCAGCACCGTCTCGTCGCGCTCCACGGCCACCGCCCGGAACCGCAGCACGCCTTCTCCCTCTTCGAAGACATCGACGCGGATGGTCTCGCCTGGCAGGACGGGCCGCGAGAAGCGGGTGAACATCGACTTCAGGCGCGTCGGTTCATTGTCGCAGTAGGCCGCCAGCAAGGCGCGGCAGGCGATCCCGTTGGTGCAGAGGCCATGCAGGATGGGTGCTGGAAAGCCCGCCCTCAGCGCGAGAGCCGGGTCCGCGTGCAGTGGGTTCCAGTCGCCGGACAGACGGTAGATCAAAGCCTGCCTGGGCAGGGTCGGGATTTCAATCGAACGGTCCGGCTTCCGATCAGGCAGAGCCAGCGCCGCGGCCGGCGCATCCCCGAAACCGCCCTCGCCGCCATTGCCGCGCAGGAACAGGGTCGATCGCACCGTCGCGACATGGGTCCCGGTTTCGGCGTCGAAAAGCGCCTTGTCCTGATGCAGGAGGGCTCCCCTCTCCTCCCCCTTGTCCTCGACGGCTCGGACCCGGTACTCGCCTCTCAGCGCGCCTGTCGACGGCAGAGGGGCGTGGATGACGAAATCCTGTTCGGCATGCAGGATCTTGACCCAGTCGATCCCGTAAACCGGATCCTGAGCCCAGAACCCGGGGTGGCAGAGCAGATTGACGTAGGAGGGCACGATCTTCAGGTCGGCCTCGTAGACGAAGGGCAGTTCCGCGGCATCGAGAGGATCGGCCCCATAGCCTAGTCCCAGGGCATAGAGGATGGTCTCGCGCTTGCCATAGCTCTGCAGGATCGGATCGATCCGCATGGCCCGGATGGCTTCAACGTCCATGGCTTTTCCCTGTCAGTCCTGGCCGATGAAGATCAGCTTCTTGCCGCTATTCTCGCCCGCGAAGAGGGACGCGAGCGCGCCCGTGATCCGGTCGAAACCGGCATCGATGTCTTCGTCGTAGGCGAGCGTGCCTGCCTCGATCATGTCCGACAGCGCCTCGATCGCTCCGTCGAAGCGGGCCACATGATCAAAGATGTAGAAGCCGCTCCACGTCAGCACGCGGGTCAGAACCTCGCGCTCGGCTCTCGGACCCTGGGGCGGCGGGGTCCAGCTCTCGGTCGCCGCCGTGCCGCACTGGATGATCCGGCCGTAGCGCGCCATGGCGCGAAGGGCATGGTCGGCGATCCAGCCGCCTGTGTTGTCGAAATAGGTCTGGAAACCCTCGGGGGCTTCGGCGGCGAGAACGCCCGCCAGCTCGGCGGTCTTGTAGTTGTGCGCGGCGTCGTAACCGTATCGGCGCATGCAGTTCTCGACCTTCTGGTCGCTGCCCGTGAGGCCGACGGCCCGTCCCCCCCGGGCCCTGACGATCTGGCCCACCACACTGCCCACGGCGCCTGCGGCCGTCGACACCAGCACGGTCTGCCCCGCTTCGACGGGCGCCAGGTCCTCCAGCGCCAGCCAGGCGGTCACACCGGGCATTCCCAGAACCCCGGCATAGGTCGAGGCCCTCGCGCGAGGGCTGGCGATATGGCTCAGGAGATCGGCACGGGTCGCTACGGCGTAGTCCTGCCAACCGAGAAATCCGTAGACGAGATGCCCGGGCTCGAGACCCTCGCACCGGCTCTCCACCACGACCCCGATCGACAGGGCGCGCATCGGCGCGCCGATCGGCATGATCGAAGGACTGGCCGCCCACCCCCGCTGCACGGGGTCGGCGGAGAGATAGTGGTTGCGAACCAGAACCTGCCCATCGGCGATGGTCGGCACCGGCTCGTGCACGATGGTGAAATCCTCGGCCTGGGGAATGCCGTCAGGACGCCGAATCAGCAGGACCCGACGATTGGCGTCCGGCAACGCATGATCGGGGATCATTCGGTCGGCAGCCAGTCGCCGATCGCCGGGCGGACGGCCATGACCGTCACCTCGGCCTGGAAGACGCCGTGACGAGCGAATGGATCTTCAGCGAGCATCTGACGGGCTCGGGCCTCGTCCTGCGCCTCGACCAGCAGGGCGCTTCCGCGCGCTCGATCACCGTCCAGGATCGCTCCGGCGACCTTCACGACCCCGGGCTTGCTGTTCCAGTATTCGATATGCTCCTGTCGATGAGCGAGGCGGTCGTCGCCCGCCTCGGCCCGGTCTTCCGCCAGGATCAGAAAGTGCGGCAAGAGCGTCTCCCATATCCACACAGGCTTGTTGGTAAGCCGACTTACCAATAAGGAGCCTGAATGAAAAGCCGCCTTGGCCAGAAGGGGAAGAGTTTGGATCAGTCCCGCTATACCGCGCTGCGCTTCGACCGAACGGGACGCGTGCTCACCATCACGATCAATCTGCCGGAGCAGAGCAATGTGGTGACCCAGGTCCTGCATGAGGAAATGTCACGGGTCTTCGACGACGCGGCCGACGACGCCGACAGCGACATCATCGTCCTGACCGGCGCGGGCTCAATCTTCTGCGCCGGCGGTGACATGAACTGGCTCGCCGACGAGTTGCGCGACGGCCTGGCCCCTTTCGTCACGGAGGCGCGCACGATGAAGAGGATCGTGCATGGCCTTCTGGACTGCCCCAAGCCGGTGATCGCCAAGGTCAACGGCGACGCCATGGGTTTCGGAGCGACGATCGCCCTGCTGTGCGATGTCGTGTTCGCCTGCGAGGAGGCGCGGTTCGCCGACCCGCACGTGAAGGTGGGACTGGTCGCCGGCGACGGCGGAGCCGTCATCTGGCCGCAGCTGATCGGGTTCGGAAAGGCGCGCCACTACCTGCTGACCGGCGATGCCATCGAAGCCCGCGAAGCGGAGCGCATGGGGCTGATCGCCTTTTCCGTCCCGCCGGAAGACCTCGACACTGCGGTGGCGTCCTACACAGACCGCCTGGCGCGCGGCGCCCAGACCGCGATCCGCTATACCAAGACGGTGACCAATCTCGCCCTCAAGCAGATGCTGGCTTCGGTCTTCGAAGCGGGCGTCGCCTATGAGGGCCTGTCGCGTCACACCGACGACTACCGCGAGGGCGTGACGGCGTTTCAGGAACGTCGGAGACCATCGTTCACGGGCCGATGATCGCAACGCAACGGCGCGGGCCTCAGGTCAAAGGTCATCCTCGGACACCTTGAGCAGACTGCCGAATTCATCCGGTTTGCCGCTCAGGACGCTCTCCTCGTGAATGTCCTTGAGGTTCATCTTGATCTTGAACAGCACCTTTTCAGCGATACGCGCTTCTTCCGCGGTCAAGCCCTTCATGATGCGCTTGTTCGCCTTCGAGGCCACGGTGATCATCAGGCTGATGGTGTCGAAGCCTTGTTCGGTGATGAAGACGCGCCGGGCCCGCCCGTCGCTGGCGTCGGCGCGACGCTCGATGTGACCCGTCGCCTCCAGGCGTTCCAGCAGGCCCCCCACGGTGACCTTCTGGATCTCAAGCAGTCGGGCCAGATCGACCTGGGTCATTCCTGAGTTGCCGCTCCGCGACAGGGCGCTCAGGACCGACCACTGCGAACGCGTGATGCCGTAGGGCCGCATGATGTCGTCCATGACGATGCGCCGCATCCGCGACACGTCATGGATCAGAAAGCCGAAGCGAAACTGCTTGGCCGACGGACGGCGGGCGGAATCGTCAGCATTCGCGTCCTCGGCCGATTCAAGGTCTGTGGCTACCATATCCGCTCATTCCAAAACTGGCCGGCCCATCCGTCTCGGGAACCCATCGAAAGTCGTTAGCTCTTCCGAGACATCCGCTTCGTTGACACGCACCGCCCCGCAGTTAGTAACATGGCATACGATCGTGGAGGACAGCAATGGCGGCCGACGGCGATTTCGTCTCGTACACCGGGTTTACGGTTGAACGCGCATCCGGCGTCCTGACGCTGACCCTCGATCGCCCGGAGGTGGGGAACGCACTGGCCAGCGAGGCGATCCCTCAACTCGCCCAGGTCTTCCGATCGGCAGCCACCGATCCGGCTGTTCGGGTCGTTCTGATCCGGGCGAATGGACCGGCCTTCTGCGCCGGCGGCGATGTCAAGGGTTTCGCCCGGACGATCGACCAATCTCCCGCCGAGCGGCGCGAAGACTACCGGGCGAGGATGGATCGGGCCCGCGAGCAGGTCGAAGCATTTCTCGCCCTCCCCTGCCCGGTCGTGGTCGCCTGCCAGGGGGCAGTGGCAGGGGCAGCCGTCGCCTATCCGCTCGGGGCCGACATCGCGCTCGCGGAACCGGGCACGCGGCTCGTCTTTCCCCACCAGCGACTGGCGCTGCCGCCCGACGGCGGGCTCAGCTATCTTCTTCCTCGAGCCGTCGGCGTGCGCAAGGCGGCGGAACTGGTTCTCACCGCAGCCACGGTCGATGCCGACGAAGCGCTCCGACTGGGCCTGATCAGCCGGATCGTGCCGACCGAAGAGCTTCAGCAGGAAGCGGCGAGCGTGGCGGCCAGGCTGTCTCGGGCGCCGCTTGGCGCGGTCCGCCGTGCGCGTGAACTTCTCAAGGGGTCTCTTGAGCGGACCCTCGGCGAGCAGTTGATCGCGGAGCGCGACGCCGTCGCGGAATCGGTCGCGGAGGCCGATTTCGAGGAAGGCGTTCGAGCCTTCATGGAAAAGCGCCGCGCCGTCTTTCCATCCACAAACGGCTAGCCGCTGAGGCTCGCCCCATCGGCGACGGCAGAGGACGTTCACCCTGGCCACGGTGCCGGCCCGCTTGCGACCCCTCACCGCAGGGTCCGACCGTCACCACGCACAGAAAGACGATTGCGCGGGAGGACCCAAACCGGTAAGCACGCATACTAAGAAACAAGGGGGTCGAACGGCGATGGAGATACGTCTTTCCGAGGAGCAGGAGGCAATTCGGGACGGCGTGCGGCGCGTCTGCGACCAGTTCGGCGACGAATACTGGTCTCACAAGGAGGAGGAAAAGGCCTTCCCCTTCGAGTTCCACAAGGCGATGGCGGATGCGGGCTGGCTGGGCATCACGATGCCCGAAGAGCTGGGCGGAGCGGGGCTCGGCGTCACGGAGGCCGCGCTCATGATGCACGAGGTCTCCGCCAGCGCGGGAGGCTATTCGGCGGCGTCGACCATCCATCTGAACCTCTTCGGTCCCCATGCCGTGGTCGTGTCGGGCACGCCTGAACAGAAGCAGCGCATGCTGCCGCCGCTCATCGCCGGGACCGATCGAGCCTGTTTCGGCCTGACCGAACCCGATGCCGGGCTGGACACGACGAGCATTTCCACCTTCGCGACCAAGGTCGAGGGCGGCTATCGGGTCACCGGCCGCAAGATCTGGACGTCCTCGGCCCAGGTCGCCAACAAGATTCTCCTTCTGGCGCGCACGACTCCAAAGGAGGACTGCCGCAAGCCCAGCGACGGCATGAGCCTGTTCTACACCGACCTGGACCACGACAAGATCGAAGTCCGGCGCATCCCCAAGATGGGCCGCAACGCCGTGGACTCCAACGCCACGTTCATCGACGACTATTTCATCCCGGACGCGGACCGGATCGGCGAGGAAGGCACGGGCTTCAAATCGATCCTGCACAGTCTGAATCCGGAACGCGTGCTGGTCGGGATCGAGGCGGTTGGACTGGGTCGGGGGGCTCTGGATCGCGCCGCGAAATACGCCGGCGAACGAAAGGTGTTCGGACGCTTGATCGGCCAGAACCAGGGCATTCAGCACCCTCTGGCCGAAAGCTGGATCCAGCTCGAGAGCGCCTTCTGGATGATCATGCGGGCCGCCTACCTCTATGACGCGGGCCTGCCCTGCGGCGCGGAGGCGAACGCCGGCAAGTTCCTTGGAGGCCGCGCGGCGTTCGAGGCCTGCACCCGCGCCGTGATGACCCACGGCGGGATGGGGTATTCCACAGAGTACCAGGTCGAACGGCTGTTCCGGGAATCGATCCTGCTGCGCATCGCGCCGATCACCGAACAGCTGATCCTGAGCTTCATCGCGGAGCGCGAGCTCGGCCTGCCGAAATCCTATTGAGGGCATGATGACCGAACTGGGGATCTCTGCCTTCGGAGCCTACGTCCCGCGCCTGCGGATCGACCGAAACCTGATCGCCGAGGCGCACCGCTGGGCCATGCCCGGCCTTCGATCATCCGCCAGGGGCAGCCGCGCCTTCACCAGCTGGGATGAAGACGCCATCACCATGGCGGTGGAAGCCGCGCGCAATGCCCTGGGGTCGAGAGGCGCGACGGATCTTCGAGCGATCCGGCTTGCCTCGACCACCCTGCCCTATGCCGATCTCCAGAACGCGGCCATCGTCGCCGGCGCGATCGGCGCGCCGGCTTCCCTCTCCAGCTCCGACGCTTCAGGATCGCAGCGCGCCGGGACGTCGGCGCTGCTGCAGGCGCTGCGCGGCACCGAGCCCGCCCTGGTGATCGGCTCCGACAATCCCGCCGCCAAGCCCGCAAGCGTCCAGGAACTCGGCTTCGGGGCCGCCGCCGCGGCCTTCCTGGTCTCTGACGAGGCGATCGTCGCCCGGCTGATCGGGTCTGCCAGCATCACGGAGGTCTTCGTCGACCATTTCCGTCCGTCCGGTGCCGACAGCGACTACAGCTGGGAAGAGCGCTGGGTGCGCGATGAAGGCTATGGCCGGATCGTTCCCGCCGTGGTCGCCGCCGCCCTCGCCGACGCCGGCCTGACCATCGGCGACATCCAGCATTTCGTGATGCCCTCGTATCTCAAGGGTGCTGCCGATGCCGTGGCCAGGAAACTGAGGTTCGAAGGCGTCGTGGCGAGCGGGCTGGAAGACGGTGTCGGCTACAGCGGCGCGGCGCACGCCCTGCTGATGTTCGCCCATGCCCTGGAGGCCGCCGCGCCGGGCGAGCGGCTGCTGGTCATCGGCTTTGGCCAGGGCGCCGACGCCCTGATCTTTGAGGCGACAGACGCGCTGCCTGGAGCCCGGCCCGCACGCGGTGTGGCGCAGGTTGTGGCCGACGCCGTGCCGACGGACAGCTATCTGCAGATGTTGTCCTTTGCGGAGGGCATCGAGATGGAATGGGGTATGCGCGCCGAAAAGAGCGGCAAGACCGTCCTGACCGAGCAGTACCGCGCGGCCGGCCAGATGGAGGGGTTTCACGCGGGACGGTGCCCGAGCTGCGCGACGGTGCAGTTTCCACAGCTCCAGTACTGCGTCTCCTGCCACGCCCCGGGCGAGGCGATGACGCCGGTCTCGCTCCGTGACGAACCGGCCAAGGTCCTGACCTCCACGGCGGACTGGCTCTCCTATCATCCCTCCCCGCCGCTCTATGTCGGCTTTGTCCAGTTCGACAACGGCGCCCGCGTCCAGATGGAGATGGTCGATGTCGGGACGGCCGGACTGGAGTCCGGCACGCCGCTGCGCATGGTCTTTCGGATCAAGGAGAAGGACCGGCAGCGCGGCTACAATCGATACTTCTGGAAATCCACCCCGGTCTCGGCGGGCTGAGGGAGCGAACGCATGGCCACAGGAATCAAGGACAAGGTCGCCATCCTGGGGATGGGCTGTTCCAAATTCGGCGAGCGCTGGGACGCCGGATCGCCGGATCTCATGCGCGAGGCTTTCGACGAGGCCATGGCCGACGCCGGGATCGAACGCAGCCAGATCGAGGCGGCGTGGTTCGGCTGCTACGGCGACGCGATCAACGTCGGCAACTCCTCCATCCCGGCCGCAACCGCGCTTCGTCTCGACGGCATTCCCGTCAGCCGGATGGAGAACATGTGTGCCACCGGCACGGAGGCCCTGCGCGGCGCGACCTATGCAGTCGCCAGCGGTGCGGTCGATATCGCCCTGGCGATCGGCTCGGAAAAACTGAAGGACACCGGTTATGGCGGCCTGCCCCCCGCCTTCAAGGGCACCTTCAACGACCTTTGGATGCCGATGGGGTCCGCCCCGGCCGGGTTCGCCCAGCTCGCATCCGGCTACCGCGCCCGGTACGGAACGTCCAAGGAAGACATGAAGCGCGCGATCAGCCACGTCTCGTGGAAGAGCCACCAGAACGGCGTGCACAGTCCAAAGGCTCACTTCCAGAAGGCGGTCTCGATGGAGACCATCATGAACGCCCCGATGATCTCGGACCCCCTAGGTCTGTTCGACTGTTCGGGGGTTTCAGACGGTTCGGCCTGCGCGATCGTCACGACCCCCGAGATTGCCCGGGCGCTCGGCAAGCGCGACGTCGTCACCATCAAGGCCCTTCAGCTTTCGACCAGCTCGGGCCGCGAGACCCAGATGAACCAGTGGGATGGCAGCTATGTCCCCAACACCCGGACCGCAGCAGCCCGCGCTTACAGGGAGGCGGGGATCGATGATCCGCGCACCCAGCTGTCGCTGACCGAAGTGCACGACTGTTTCTCGATCACCGAGCTGGTGACCATGGAGGATCTGGGCCTGTCCGACGACGGCCGCGCCGTGTTCGATGTTCTCGACGGGAAGTACGACCGGGATGGAGCGGTTCCCTGCCAGATCGACGGCGGACTCAAATGTTTTGGACACCCGATCGGGGCCTCGGGGCTGAGGATGGCCTATGAGGTCTACAGTCAGCTCCTGGGCCGCGCCGGCGCGCGGCAGCTCGCCGATCCGTCCATGGGCCTGACCCACAACCTGGGCGGCGTGCCTTATCAGGGGGTGGCCGCCATCTCTATCCTGGGATTGATGAACTGATGGCTGGTCTCTGGTTCGAGGATCTGACGGTCGGTCAGACGTTTCAGCACGCCATGCGGCGGACCGTCACCGAGACCGACAATCTGCTGATCTCGGCCCTGACCCACAATCCGGCCCAACTGCACCTTGATGCCGAATACATGAAGGACAGCGACTACGGCCGGATCCTGGTCAACTCGACCTTCACCCTGGGGCTGATGGTCGGCATCTCTGTCGGCGATACGACGCTCGGCACCGCTGTCGCCAATCTGGGCTGGGACGAGGTGCGGTTTCCCGCGCCGGTCTTCATCGGCGACACCCTGTCGGTCGAGACCGAAGTCGCTGAATTGCGCGATTCGAAATCGCGACCCGAGGCCGGGATCGTCACCTTCATTCACCGGGCCCACAACCAGCGCGGCGAGCTGGTCGCCTCCTGTCGCCGTACCGGGCTGCAGCGCAGGCGACCGACATGACCACTCTGCGCTCCTGGCTCTTCATCCCCGGCGACAGCGAGAAAAAGCTGTCGAAGGTGGACGACTGCGGCGCGGACGCGGTGATCCTGGACCTAGAAGACGCGGTCGCGCCCGCGAACAAGGTCCAGGCGCGGTCGATGGTCTCGGCATTCCTCCATGATCGTCCATCCCCGTCGCGATCCGTCCAGCTATGGGTGCGGATAAACCCCCTGGACTCCCACCTGGCGCTCGCGGACCTCGCCGCCGTCGTCGCGGCCGGGCCGAACGGACTGATGCTGCCCAAGGCGGACGGACCGAAAGACGTCGAGCGCTTGTCGCATTATCTCGACGCGCTTGAAGTCCAGGCCGGCATCGAGCCGGGCTCGATCCGCATCCTGCCGGTCGCGACCGAAACCGCGATCGCGCCGTTTGCGCTGGGTGACTATGCCAGGATCCCACTCTCGCGTCTGGCCGGCCTGACCTGGGGGGCCGAGGACCTGTCCGCCGCGATCGGGGCCAGCACCAATCTGGCCCCCGCGGGAGGATGGGCCTTCACCTATCGGATGGTCCGCGCCCAGACCCTGCTCGCGGCCCATGCCGCCGGGGTTCCCGCCATCGAGACCCTCTATGTCGATTTTCGCGACGAGGACGGACTGCGCGCCTCCTGCCAGGCCGCGCGCGCCGAAGGGTTCTCAGGCCGTATTGCGATCCACCCCGCCCAGGTCGCGGCGATCAACGCCGGGTTTTCGCCTTCCGAAGCGGAGCTCGCCTTCGCGCGGCGGGTCGTCGCCGCCTTTGAGGCGGAACCCGACGTCGGCACCGTCGGGCTCGACGGCAAGATGTACGATATCCCCCATCTCAAGCAGGCGCGCCGCACTCTCGGCTTGAGCGCGTCATGATGTCGGTCGCACATGTCAGTGGCAGTCTGGTCGAACGCGATCTGTTCGACGCGGACCACGACGCTTTTCGCGAGACCGTGCGCCGCTTCGTCGAGACCGAGCTCAAGCCCTCGCACCACCAATGGGAAAAGGACGGCATCGTCCCGCGAGACGCCTGGCTCAAGGCCGGCGAGATCGGAATGCTGTGCCCGACCATTCCCGAAGCCTATGGCGGGATCGGCGCCGACTGGCTGTATTCTGTCGTGGTCATCGAGGAGATAACCCGTGCCAATGTGACCGGGCCGGGCTTCATGGTGCACTCCGAAATGGTCGCCCCCTATATCCTCGCCTGGGGCAACGAGGCCCTCAAGGAAGCCTGGCTGCCTCGCATGGTCACCGGCGAGGCGATCGGCGCGCTGGGCATGACCGAGCCCGGGGCGGGCAGTGATCTCAAGGCGCTGCGGACAACCGCAGTTCGCGATGGCGACACCTACAGGATCAACGGTCAGAAGACCTACATCTCCAACGGCTCCCAGTGCGACATTCTCGTGCTCGCCTGCAAGACCGATCCCGATGCCGGGGCCCGCGGTGTCAGTCTGATCGCGGTCGAGGCCGACCAGCCCGGCTTCGAACGGGGCAAGCGGCTCGAGAAGATCGGGCTCAAGGCCCAGGACACCTCCGAGCTGTTCTTCAACGACGCCATCGCCCCTGTCGCGCATCGTCTCGGCGCGGAGGGACAAGGCTTCAGCATGTTGATGACCAAGCTTGCCCAGGAAAGACTGTCCGTCGGCGTCAAGGGCATCACCGCCTGCGAGGCCGCTCTGGGCTGGACCATCGACTACGTCCAGGAGCGCTCGCTGTTCGGTGGAAAGCTCGGCGACATGCAGAACACCCAGTTCGTGCTGGCTCAGCTGGCGGCCGAGATCAGCCAGGGTCGCATCTTCGTCGACTGGGGCATTCGACGCTTCATGGACGGCAAACTGACGGCAGTCGATGCCTCCAAGATCAAGCTCACGATCACGGAACTCAACGGCCGGGTCGTGGACCAGTGTCTGCAGTTCTTCGGCGGTTACGGGTACATGAATGAGTATCCCATCGCCCAGGCCTTCGTCGACGCGCGGATCTCACGCATCGCGGGCGGGGCCAACGAGGTGATGAAACAGATCATCGCGCGGGATCTGTTTCGTCCAACATAGAAACTCAGGGAGGAGATAGTCTGATGGATAACTATCCGAAGCCGGACAATGCGACGCTTCTGGACATCTACAGAAAAGCGTCCCTGATCCGCCACAACGACGAACGGGTTATCAAGGAGATGATGGCCGGCAAACTGGTCACGCCCTATTACTCGCCGGCGGGTCAGGAGATCATTCCCTCCGCCCTGTCGGTCAGCCTCACCGACGACGACAAGATCGTCACCATCTATCGCGGCACCCACGACATGCTGGCCAAGGGGTTTCCCCTCAAGCCGCTCTGGGCCGAACTCGCGGGGCGGATCACGGGAAGCTGCAAGGGCAAGGGCGGGACGATGCACCTGACCCATCCTGAGACCGGCTGCATGGTCACGACCGGCGTCGTCGGATCCTCGATGCCGATCGCGACCGGGATTGGCTGGGCCGCCAAGCTGGATGGCAAGGGCACAGTCGCGGTCGCCAATTTCGGCGATGGGGCCGCCAACATCGGGGCCTTCCACGAGTCGCTGAACATGGCGGCTCTGTGGAAGCTGCCGGTGATCTTCCTCTGCCAGAACAACCTCTATGCAGAGCATACGACCTTTGCGAACTCGACCCTGATCGCGCGGATCTCGGATCGCGCCGCCTCCTACGGAATGGTCGGTGTCACCGTGAACGGCAATGACCCTGACGCCATGTACGGTGTCGCCAGGCTCGCGGTCGAACGGGCTCGCGCCGGCGAAGGTCCGACACTGATCGAAGCCATGACGTTCCGCTTCAACGGGCACCTCGTCGGAGACGCCGGCAACTACATTCCCAAGGACGAGATCGCGACGGCGCGAAGCAAGGATCCCGTGCCCGCGCTGCGCAAGACCGTGATCGAACGCGGCGCGGCGACGGAAGCCGAACTCGACGCGATCGACGCGGCCATCAAGGCCGAAATCGACGAGGCCGTGATCGCCGCCTTCTCCGCCGATCTTCCCGACGTCGCCGAGCTGAAGCGCGACGTCTTCGCCCATGAACTCGCCTGAGGGCCCGATGACCGAGACCCAGATCCAACCCCAGTCGATCAATCTGATCCAGGCCGTCAACCTGGCCATGGACCACGCCATGGCCGCAGATCCGAAGGTCCTCGCCCTGGGCGAGGAGGTGGGCGACCGCGAGGAAGGCGGGGTGATGGGCGTCACCAAGGGCCTGTCCACCAAATATGGCGATGACCGGGTCAAGTCGACGCCGATCTCCGAGCAGGCGATCATCGGCGCGGCGATCGGCGCGGCCATCTGCGGCTACCGCCCGGTCGCCGAGATCATGCTGATGAACTTCGTCACCGTGGCGATGGACATGATCACCAACCATGCCGCCAAGCTGCGGTTCATGTCCGGCGGCCAGACTCACGTGCCGATCGTCATCCGCACGATGACCGGATCCGGCTTCGGCACCGGCGGCCAGCACAGTGACTATCTCGAAGCCTGGTTCGCACACACGCCCGGCATCAAGGTCGTCGCCCCCTCGAACCCCAACGACGCCTATGGTCTGATGCGGGCGGCGATCGAGGACGACGATCCGGTCATCTTCATCGAGAACCTGCCGAGCTACTGGACGCCTTCGGAGGTTACGTTCGAAGCCATCCCGATCGGCAAGGCGCGTGTGGCGCGTGCCGGGACGGACGTCACGATCATCACCCATTCCCTGATGGTCGGTCATAGTCTGGTGGCCGCCCAGACGCTGGCCGACGCCGGCATTTCCGTCGAGGTGATCGATCTGCGCACCATAGCGCCCTGGGATCGTGAGACGGTGCTGGCGGCGGTGAGGAAGACCGGACGGGCGCTGATCGTCCACGAGGCGGTCCGGGAGTTCGGCATCGGGGCGGAGATTGCCTCGACGTTGCACGAAGCCCTTTGGGACGAGCTCAAGGGACCGGTGAAGCGTCTCGGTGGTGCCTTCTGTCCCGTCCCCTACTCCAAGCCTCTTGAGACGGCGTTCGCCCCGTCCGCCGACGACATCGTCGCCACGATCAAGGCAATGGTCGCCGCACACTAGACGTCGGCAGCCGCAGGACCGTCCGCGGTTCTGCGGCTGAGGACTGCGCCCAGAAGCACGGCAGCCACCAAGGAAAAGTCAGCATGGCCAGCAACAAGGTGATCATCACCTGCGCAGTGACCGGGTCGATCCATACACCCTCGATGTCCCCGTTCCTTCCGGTCACGGCCGAAGAGATCGCCGAGGCCGCCCTCGGCGCCGCCGAGGCCGGGGCCGCCATCGTCCATCTGCATGCGCGCGACCCCGTCGACGGTCGTCCGGACCAATCCCCCGAAGCCTTCGAACCGTTCCTGAAAATCATCAAGCAACGCAGCGATGTGGTCGTGAACCTGACCACCGGCGGATCGCCCTATATGTCCGTCGAGGAACGGGTGAAGCCGGCCGCCGTCTGGCGGCCCGAAGTCGCCAGCCTGAACATGGGATCGATGAACTTCGGACTCTTTCCCATGCTGAAGCGGTTCAAGGACTTCAGGCACGAGTGGGAGCCGGCCATGCTGGAGGGCTCGCATGATCTGGTCTTCAGAAACAGCTTCAAGGACATCCGCTATGCCCTCGAAACGCTGAACGACGCCGGCGCCCGCTACGAGTTCGAATGCTACGACACCAGCCACCTGCACAATCTGCACTACTTCTGGACCGAGGGTCTGGTGAAGGCTCCCCTGTTCATCCAGACGGTGTTCGGATTACTGGGCGGCATCGGCCCCCATCCTGAAGAGGTGCTCCACATGAAGCGGACCGCCGACCGGCTGTTCGGCGACAGCTACAGATGGTCTGTCCTCGGGGCTGGGCGCAGCCAGATGCCCATCGCAGCGATGGGCGCGGCGATGGGGAGCCATGTGCGCGTGGGCCTGGAAGACTCTCTGTGGATCGGCCAGGGCAGGTTCGCCGAAAGCAATGCCGCCCAGGTCACCCAGGTCCGCAAGATCATCGAGGGACTGGGACTGGAGGTCGCGAGCCCTGACGAGGCCCGCGCCCTTCTCGAACTGAAAGGCGCCGACCGCACCGGCTTCTAGGCGTCCAATGAATCCAGATCGTCCATGGCCGTGCCCAACCGGGTCACGAACTCCACGGCGGTCGGCCGGGGCTGCATCTCGGGCATTCCAGGCGCCGGGTTCAGAGTGACGGTCCACCACGCCATGGCTGGAAGCATCTGTTCGCGGTAGATCGTCCAGGCCTCTTCAAACGGGACCACGGCGCCGCCGTGGCGTCCAAGCTCTTCGAGATAGAGATCGATCAGATCGCGTTCCCACGCACGGCGATCGTCGATCGTCAGGGCGGTCCCCAGGGTATAGGAAAGGTCGCGTCCCCAGTGGCCGACGGTCGTGCATTGCCAGTCGGACAGGCCCATCTCACCGCTGCCCGCGACGTACCAGTTCTTCAGGTGCACGTCTCCGTGTGTGATCGTCCTGGGCCGTTCGTGCGACCGGGCCACGGCGCGCTCCGTCGCCTGCCAGACCTCCGGGGCCCGGGCGTGGGTGCGCGCCGGGATCATGCCCTGCCCCGCGTCAAAGCCGGCCTTGGCGCCCTGGTCGAGACCGAAGCCCTTGGTGCCGTGAAAGAAGTCGTACCAACTCTTAAACCTGTCATGGACCGCGAGGAGTTTCGGATCGGATGCGCCGGCCCCGTGAAGCGCCGCCAGGGTTCGCATCTGGCTCTCCGCTCTGGCACGGGTCATCGTCGTGGTGTGATCGCAGAACTCGGTGACGGTATCGGAGATGTCCTTAAGCATGATCACCGAGTTGTACGCTTCGTTGACCACCGCGAAGACGCCCTCGGTCGCTTCCAGCCTGAGATGGGGTCGAACGTGGTTGTAGAAGGCGACTTCCGCCTCGAGAGCGCCGACGGGGCCGAGAGAGAACCGGTTGCTGACCCCGAAAGAGGCCTTGCAGAAGATCTTGTCGACCAGGCCAGAGTCCCTGCCGAACTGATTGTACTCGACGCTGAGACGCCGGCGGTTGGTCGTGCCGTCATCGACCAGGCCGAATCTGTGCGAAACCACCCGCGCGTCGGGGTCGCGCGAACACAAGGCGGCCGTCAGCCATTCGTCGGTCACGGCGTCATAGGAGAGGGGCACGTCGGACGCTGTAACAGCCGTTCGATTGGCAGCGACTTCTGCATCGTAGAGCGCCTGAACGCGCGCGAACATCGCCTGCGGAGTGTCCGTCGTATCGGTCATGGTCGCTTCCCTATGGATCGTCGTGATCGCGCCGCAGCGTCACAAACTGGTTCGCATGCTTACCTAAATAGCTTTTCGGGTTTTGCCAACTCAGGCCGCCCTCTTGATGCGTCGCGAGCGCGGCACGGCGGCGCGGGATCACCGGGTTCTGGCGGGCGACAACCTGCGCTGCTGTTTGTCCAGCGGCGCGGCCGGATCAAACGCCTGACGGCTCCAGGCTCCGATCGGCATCCCGGTCCACTGCAGGAATGCTTTGCGCAGGCCGTTCTCTGACTGAAACCCGACGAGGTGGGCGATCTGTTTGGCGCGAAGACCGCCATGTTGCGCCAGGGTCAGCGCATACCGTCGTCTGAAGTCGTCCAGGGCCGCGCCATAGGTCGTCTGCTCGCCGACGAGTTTGCGTGTGAGTGTGCGCGGGCTGAGCCTGAGCGCGGCCGCCGCGCCAGCCAGCGTCGGCGTCTGACCCCGAAGCCGAAGGAAATAATCGTACAGGCGAAGCGTGGTCTGACCGATCTGCTGCAGCTCGCGCGGATCGCCGCCGAGTTGATCGACCAGGAGCTCCAGAGGTTCGACAGAATGTTGCAGGACCGGAAGGTCGATCGCGCTCGCCGGGCCGACGAGCCTGGCGACCCGATGATTGAACGAGCAGGCCCCCGGAAAATAGGTCGAGTAGTCCACGCCGCCAATCGGGGCTGAAGGGAGCTGAACCTCGAAGTCCTGGAAGATCCGGCCGGTGATCTCCCTCGCGAACACGAAAAAGGCTGCGCTCAGTTCGCTCGCGAGGAGCTCGAAAACGGGCCGCGGAAGCCATGGATAAGGGCACAGGCTGAGCGACCAGGTGGCCCCCGCTCCAGCATCCTCGAACTCGGCGTCTATGTGGATCAGTTCGCCGGCCGACTCGCCGTAGATCTTCCACAGCTGGAACACCTCACGCAGGGTCGAACAGCTCATCGTCACATGGCCAAGGACGCCAAGATCGGACAGGTGGCGTCGCGTCCCGACGACCAGCCCGAACTCAGGCGGCGCGATCCGGGCGACATCCATCAGAAAGGCGGCATAATCCGCGTCGTTGGCCAGATCCGAAGGCATACGCGGGAGCGCGTCCACGGGGAGCAAGGCGGCATAGAGATCCAGCTTTCGTCGCCTGAGCTGGCGAACGTGGACCGTCTGCATGTCAGCCGCCCTTCGGATGGCGCGATCGGGATGAACTATGGCGCGATCGGGATATGACACCCCGTTGGCCGCGACGCAACTAGGACGCACGCTTACTAACAGGTGAGAGCACACAATGTGCCCGTCGGGAAACGCAGGAGGGAATGATGCGCTTCAAGATTATTCTGTTGAGCAGCGTGTGCAGCGTACTGGGTGCCGGAGCCGCTGCGGCGCAGTCGCCCCTTCCCACGGATACCAGCCCGCAGGCCGCGCAGGAACCGGACAGAACATCTTCGGTCGATGACATCATCGTCACTGCACAGCGTCGCGACACATCGCTGGCCCGCACGCCTGTCGCTGTCGCTGTCGTCTCGGCGGAAACCCTTCAGAGAGCCAACATTACGTCCGAGTCGGACCTGCGCCAGGCGACGCCGGGCCTTCAGGTGCGCGCGGGCCAGAGCTCCAACCAACTGAACTTCTCGCTGCGGGGGCAGTCGCAGGATCCCTATTCGAACACCCGCCCCGGCGTTCTGGCCTACCTCAACGAGGTCCAGATCAGCGGCTCGGCCGGCGCGTCCACCTTCTACGACCTCCAGTCGCTTCAGGTCCTGAAAGGACCCCAGGGCACGCTGTTCGGACGGAGCGCGACGGGCGGGGCACTGCTGTTCACGACGGTCCGGCCCAGCGAGGAGTTCGGGGGCTATCTCAGCGCCCTGGGCGGCAACTACGGAACCTACAAGCTCGAAGGGGCGGTCAATGTGCCGCTGGCCGGTGACCAAGCCATGTTGCGCGTCGCGGCGTTCGCGCGCGGACGCGATGGTTTCCAGGACAACCTGTTCGATGGCGGCACGGAAGGCGATCAGGAGCAGTTCGGCATCCGACCCAGCCTGACGCTGCAGTTCGGCAACAGCTTTCGCAACGACCTTGTCGTCGACTACTACAAGTCCAGCAGCGAAAACACGGTCGGAATCATCTCGGGCCTCCTGCCGTTCACCGGCGGCGCCGGCGCTCCTTTTGTGCCGACCGAGTTCCTCTACGCCGGCAATCGCACACCGACGGCCTTCTTCACCGGCGTCTGCACGATCCAGGCGTTCGCCGGTGTCGCCGCCCCCTGCCCGCCTCCGGTGATCCCGGGCCTGACAGACTTCTACAACGGGTATTTCTCCGACGCTCGCCGACCGAGCAGCCTGACGCAGGCGCTCGCCGAGCAGCAGGCGAGAGACCCCTTCACCATCAACAGCGATGGCGCGAACCGGGCCGAACAAGACAATCTCGTCGTGACCAACACGTCGACGCTCGACCTCGGACCCAATGCGACGATCAAGAACATCTTCGGCTACGCCGACATCAGCGGCTTCACCAATACGGACGCGGACGGGACCGCCTTCGGGATCGCGCAAACCAACAACCGGGGAGCCCCTCGGCGCGGCACACAGCAGGACATCACCCAGATCTCGAACGAGCTCCAGCTGGTCGGCACCGCCTTCGACACCAGCCTGGACTATGTGATCGGCGCCTTCATCTCCAGCGAGGAGCAGGAGATGCGGCAGCCGAGCTTCCTGTTCGACATCCTGTTTGGTGGCATCGATCAGGTGAACCACGGAACGGTCAGCAACGACACCGCAGCGATCTACGCTCAAGGCACCTATGGCTTTGGCGACAGTGGCTTCTCCGTGACGGCTGGAGGGCGCTACACCAGCGAGGAAGTCCGGAAGCAGGTGGCCGAGGACGACACCTTCCGCCTCGCGCTCGGCAATCCCGCCCCGGCGGGCTTTGACTACGACCAGAGCCGGATGTTTGAAAAGTTCAGCTACACGCTCGGCGTGCAGTATCAGGCCACCGACGATCTGCTTTTGTACGCAACCCACCGACAGGCCTACAAGAGCGGCGGCTTCAACATCACCGTCGCGCCGATCGTGGGCGGCGCCGATATCGGCGGCGACGGCTATGGAGCCGAAGGCGTGTCGGACGTCGAGGCGGGCGCGAAGTACAACGGCTCACTCGGCGACATGCCGTTCCGGGTGAATTTCGCGGCTTTCTACAACTGGGTCGAAGACCGGCAGAGTGCGGGTTTCGGGGTGGTCAACGGCGGTCCTGCGTCGGTGACGGTGAACGTTCCTGAAGCGGAGATCTACGGGTTCGAGCTCGATGGTCAACTGGGCCTGACCGACGACCTGACGATCGGCGGCAACTTCAACTACACCAATGCGGAGTTCACCGACGGGGACGTGTTCCTGCTGGGATCGGCCGTGCAGTACGACCAGGTGCCCGACACGCCCGAACGAAGCGCAGCCGCCTTCGTCGACTACACCGTTCCGCTGGGCGCAGCCTATACGCTCCGTCTCCACGCCGACGTCTACTATCAGTCCGAAAGCACAATCTCGCCTCGATCCCTGAACAATGCTGGCACAACGCTTCCTGACTACACCCTGGCCAACTTCCGGTTCGGTATCGAGGACGAGGCACGCGGGATCGAGCTCACGG
The DNA here is from genome assembly GCF_001295975.1 of Brevundimonas sp. AAP58. Lineage (GTDB taxonomy): Bacteria > Pseudomonadota > Alphaproteobacteria > Caulobacterales > Caulobacteraceae > Brevundimonas. The sequence goes on from NZ_LJHU01000040.1 coordinate 50,685, forward strand.
CAAATCTGAAGAACGCCTTCGACGAGGTCTATTACGCCGGCGGCCTTCAGACGGGTGAGATCTATCAGATCAACACCCTCATCCCCGGCGATCCCCGCACCTACACGGTCGAGCTTCGCTACACCTTCTGACGCTGTTTCCTTCCTGAACCTCGGGCGGCCGCCGGTGACCGGTTGCCGCCCGATTTTTTTGGGGTCTGTCCGCTATGTCGTCGACCGATATCAATCCCGCCATCACGCGCGTCTTTCTGTGGTCGGGCGTGGCCGTCATCTTCGCCCTGCTCTTCGCGCAGGGTTATCTGATGCGGTTTATTCCACCGCCGTCGCCCGCCCTGTCCGCCGAAGCGCTGGCCCGCATCTTCATCGACAACAAGACCGGCATTCAGATCGGGACCCTGATCCAGTGCATCTTCTGGTCCTTCTGGAACACCTGGGCGATCGCCATCGCCATGTTCATCCGCAAGATGGAGAAGGGCGCTCCCATTCTCACCTACGCCTCGATCGCGAACATCGGCGGCGGCTATGTGTTCTTCATCCTGATCCCAATGACCTGGGCGGTCATCGCGTTCCGCGCGGAGACGCTCGACCCGAGCATCATCCAGGTGATGAACGACTGGGTCTGGTTCGACTGGCTGTTCACCTGGCCGCCCTTCGCCGTATGGATGGTGATCATCGCCACCGCGGTGTTCAACGACCACAACACGCCGCGGATCTTCCCGCGATGGGTCGGCTACTACAACATCTGGAGTGCCCTCCTGATCTTCCCGGCGGGCCTGATCGCCTTCTTCAAGACCGGGCCGTTCGCCTATGACGGCTTCATCTCGTTCTGGTTCGCGGTTGCCGTCTTCTTTGGATGGATGGTTACGATGACCGTCGTCACTTTCCGCGCCGTCGCTGTCGAGGAGCGCCGCCAGCGTCGTGAGGCGGCAGGCGTAGCCTCGCCCCGGATCCAGCCGGTTCAATAGGTCTGGCTCACGGATTGAAGACCGGCCCCCGGATGCCGTCGCATCCGGGGGCCGTGGTCTTGAAAGCCTTCGCTCAGCGAGCGAGCATCGAGCGGAAGACCGCGTCAAACCCCCGGTCGGGCAGCAGCCGCGAAAGGCCCACGACCGCCTTGGCGTCCATGCCGATCCGATACCGCGTCTTGGGTCGACGCGCGAAGGCCGCGCCCTCGATCACGTCAGCTGCGGTCTCCACGCTGACCCCGCCGGTGGACTCGCGCTCGATCATGCGCGCGAAACGCTCGTACAGATCCCCGTAGGCTGCGCGATGCTCGGCTGGCAGCGCGTCTGCGCCTGCGCGTGAGCCCGTCACGGTTCCCGCGACCATATTGGTCCGGACCACACCCGGCTCGATCAGGATGATGTCGAGGCCCTGCCCGTGGGTCTCGCGTCGCGTCGCGTCCACGATCGCCTCGATGGCGTGTTTGGATGCGCAATAGGCCGACAACATCGGCCCGGCCACCTTGCCCCAGAGGGAAGAGAACAGGACGATCCGACCGCCGTGACCGCGCAGGCGCGGCAGGGCCTTCCTCAGGATCCGGGCCGTTCCGAGGGTGTTGATATTCAGCACTCGCTCGAGAGACGCGATCGACTCGACTTCCAGCGCCCCCGACGGCGAGACGCCGGCGCAATGGATGATCAGGTCCAGGGGAACACCGTCCAGCAGGCGATCGATGGCGTCGAACGTCGTCTCGACGGATTGATCCGACCCGACATCCAGCGTCAGAAGCGTCACGTTCGGATAGGCCGCCAGGACATCGGTGTCCTCGCCTGGCAGAACAGTCGCGAAGACGCGGTCGCCTCGCCCTCCTGCCCGCCGCGCCAGCTCCTGGCCCATACCGTGGCCCGCGCCGGTGATCATCATGGTGCGCATGCGTCGTGCCTCTTCTCGCTTAGGCGGATACGGCTTCCTGTCGCTTCAAGGCGCGAAACAGCATGAAGCTGGTCACGAGGATCCACAGGAGGAAAATCGACAGGGGAATCCAGAAGACGAACAGGCCGTTCCAGGCGAAAGGACCCGTCCTTGGAATGAAGCCGAAGGCCCCCAGCTCGAACATGAAGGCGGTCCAGATCGTGTAATAGCCGAACCACCGCGGGAACGGAGACATCTCGTCATGCTTGGCGGTCAAGCTGACGACAGCGATCGCGACGAACTGGAAGATGAAATACTGATCCGTGGTCACCAAAGTCAGATTGGCGAGCTCATGAATCAGCAGCGTGATTTCTGCCGGTCGATCCGGTGTGAATGCGGCCACACCCCATAGCAGCGGCGGGAACACCAGGAACATCGACATCAGGCAGCCACCCGCGAACTGCAGGGTCGCCCACAGTGGCCACCCCTGTTCCAGCCGACGCATCTGAACGGAAATCACCAGTGCCAACGGCACCATAAATCCAGCGACCCAACTCGCGATGACGGCTCCCAGACGAACACTCCCACCGTTCGCCTGGTAGAACGCGGCAACCTGGTCAGCGGTCCAGGTCGCGGGCGGAAGCGGGACCAGCCGAATGAGAAAGACGAAGGCCACCATGAACACGAGCAGGAGGCTCAAGGCCCACCAGATCAGGGCGCGCTGGGCACTGTAGGAAACAGGCATGTCGGTACTCACAGGGTTCATCCAGCTTGCAGGAACATCGTGATCAGGATTACGCCGACCCCGACCGTCCAGAGATTGAAGATCAGCTGCAGCGGCCAGACCGCCTCGCGCAGCTCCATGAAGCGCATGCCGATCAGCCAGGCTTTGCCGCAGGCGATCGCCACGACGATCGAGCCCGTCAGCCGTGGATCAGCCCAGTCCTCGTCTAGCCAGGACACATAGGAGATGAGCGTCGCCGCAATGAGCAGGAGCCAGGTGGCCGTGGGTCCGGACAAGCGATCAAGCAATGGGGTCACCGGTGGAGATAGAAGATGGCAAACAGCACCACCCAGAGGACATCGACGAGATGCCAGAAGATCGTGCAGCCTTCGGCAATCGCGAAATTCTGGCTTTCTGCCATGTTCGGCAGTCGGGCGCGAAGAAAGGCCAGGGCCCCCAGGCCGACGATCACGTGCCCCAGGTGGATGCCCGTGAAGCCGAAATACAGCATGAAAAAATCATTTGTGACGGGATAAATTCCGGCCTGGATCTTTTCGCTGTACTCGACCGCTTTCACAGCGACGAAGCCCAGACCAAACACGATCGCCGCTAGGGTCCAGCGCTGCGCAGGCACCCCTTCTCCTCGGCGCGCGGCGTTCAGCCCCTTTACGACAAGATATGAGCTTGTCAGGAGGAGCAGCGTGTTCAGCAACCCCAAGATTTGGTTGAGCTCGCCCTGAGCCGCTCGAAACAGGTCTGGTTGCTGGAGATAATAGTAGGCGAAGGTTCCGAAGAACAAACCAAAAACGATCAGATCACCAAATATGAGGATCCAGAGACCGACCTCACCCGGAACCCGACCCTTCTTGAAGCCCGACACGTCTCCCGCCGCGCTCATGGCCTGGACCCCGCCGCACAGACCTGTCTGCAAAGGGAGCCTTGCCGCCATGAGGTGATGATCGCGCTCAAGTCATTTTTCCAGCAGCCAGTCCAATGTTGGAGCGCTCCGATAGTATCTTGGCATACCATTTTGACAAAGCCTCTCCGATTTTCTGGAACTGAGGATGGGGCGGTCGTCAAACCCGGTGGTTATGATCGGACGCAGCGCACGCCGTTCTCGCTCAGCGGTCGGCCGAGCCGAGGCTGAACGGGATCAGAATAGGGCACCGAACGCCGCGAGCATCAGATAATGCAGCGCGATTCCCAGACCGAACATGAACCCGATCCCGACCAGCAAACAGAGACAGGGGTGGATCGCGTCACGTTTGGACTCGGATTTGATCGGACGCGCGAGTGATGTGAATGGTCGATTGGACGATGGATTTAGAGCCATGATTTCCTTCCCTGCGGATCGGCACTGCATGGTCCCGATGTCTCGCTGGACGAAGATGGCCGAAAACAGGCGGGTTGACTAGTATGCATGCTTACGGGAAATCCGGTGCCGGGCTCCATGATCACTTGGCCCGGACAATCAGAGCAATGAAAGCCGTTCATGCGCGAGATCCACCATTTCATCGACGGCGCTTCCTTCTCGGGAGCCTCGGGCCGGTACGCCGACGTGTTCAATCCGAACACGGGCGAGGTCCAGGCACGAGTGCAGCTGGCCTCCGTCGAGGAGATGGACCGCGCGGTCCAGGCCGCGCAGAACGCCTTCGAGGGCTGGTCCTCGACCAATCCCCAGCGCCGCGCGCGGGTCATGTTCGAGTTCAAGCGGCTGGTCGAGGCCAACATCGATGAGCTGGCCGAACTGCTGTCGTCCGAGCACGGCAAGGTCATCGCGGACTCAAAGGGCGACATCCAGCGCGGTCTCGAGGTGATCGAGTTTGCCTGCGGCATCCCTCACGCCCTGAAGGGTGAATACACCCACGGTGCCGGCCCCGGCATCGACGTCTATTCGATGCGCCAGCCGCTGGGGGTGGTGTCGGGCATCACCCCGTTCAACTTCCCGGCCATGATCCCGATGTGGATGTTCGGCGTGGCCATCGCGGTCGGCAACACCTTCATCCTCAAGCCGTCGGAGCGGGATCCCTCGCTGCCTGTGCGGCTGGGCGAGCTGATGATGGAGGCAGGGGCCCCGGCCGGGGTGCTGAACGTCGTGCACGGCGACAAGACCGCAGTCGACGCCATCCTGACCCATCCGCTCATCCATGCGGTCAGCTTCGTCGGCTCGTCCGACATCGCCCACTATGTCTACCAGGTCGGGGCCGCCAACCATAAGCGGGTCCAGGCCATGGGCGGGGCCAAGAACCACGGCATCGTCCTGCCCGACGCCGACATGGACCAGGTCATTAAGGACCTGTCGGGCGCGGCCTATGGCTCGGCCGGCGAACGCTGCATGGCCCTGCCGGTCGTGGTGCCGGTCGGCCAGAAGACGGCCGACGAGCTGCGCGAGCGGATGGTGGCGGAAATCCCGTCGATGCGGGTCGGCGTCTCGACCGACGCCGGGGCCCACTACGGCCCGGTCGTCACTGCCCAGCACAAGGCCCGCGTCGAGGGCTGGATCGCGCAAGGGGTCAAGGACGGGGCCGAACTGGTCGTCGACGGCCGCGGCTTCAGCCTGCAGGGACACGAGAAGGGCTATTTCATCGGCCCGTCCCTGTTCGATCACGTCACGGCCGGGATGGAGTCCTACAAGGAGGAAATCTTCGGCCCGGTTCTCCAGATCGTCCGCGCCGCCAACTTCGAGGAGGCGCTGGGCCTCGCCTCAAGTCACCAGTACGGCAATGGCGTCGCCATCTTCACCCAGAACGGCCGCGCGGCCCGCGACTTCGCCGCCCGGGTCAATGTCGGCATGGTCGGCATCAACGTCCCGATCCCGGTGCCGGTCGCCTATCACACCTTCGGCGGCTGGAAGCGCTCGGCC
>NZ_LJHU01000041.1 GCF_001295975.1 Brevundimonas sp. AAP58
GGAACAGGGCGGCGCGCGAGAGCGCGAAGCTGTCACGCGCACAGTCGGCGGACGCATTTCGCCTCCGCTTCGCTCCGGCGCCGCCTTGTTCCGGGTCTCTGGTCGCTTCGCTCCCGCCGCCCGGAATGACGAAAGCCAGATTGCGGCTGGGTTGGTGCTCGACCCGGCCCTTGCCCGAGCGCGGCCAGCCAATCAGCCAATCAACGCCAGCCATTCGTCCTCGGTGAGGACGGTGACGCCGTGCTTCTGGGCGTCGGCGAGCTTGGAGCCGGCGCCGGGGCCGGCGACGAGGTAGTCGGTCTTCCTGGACACCGAACCGGAGACCTTGGCGCCCAGGCTTTCGGCGCGGGCCTTGGCCTCGTCGCGGGTGAAGCGCTCCAGGCTGCCGGTGAAGACGACGGTCTTGCCGGCGACGGCGGTGTCGGTCTTGGGGCGTTCGGCGTCCTCGACGTGCGTCAGCTCGGCGACCAGGGCGTCGACGACGGTGCGGTTGTGAGGCTCGTGGAAGAACTCGGCAACGGCGCTGGCGGCGACGGGGCCGACGCCGGAGATGCCGGCGATCTCGCCCAGGGTCTCGGAGGGGCCGTCCTCGCGGGCGATGCGGGACAGCTCGACGATGGCGGGCCAGTCGGGGGCGAGCGGGGCGAGCGCGCGACGGGCGGGGGCGGCGATGCCGGGGAAGGCGAGCGCCAGCTTCTGGTCCACGGGGGCCTCGCGCCAGGGGTCGGTCGGGTCGAGCGTGGCGGAGGCGAGGACGGACAGGGTGCGGGGGGAGACGCCGTGGCCTTCGGCCAGGCGGGTCCATTCGGGGGAGGGGATGCCCTCGGCGGCGGCGAGGCCGGCGGCGTGGAAGGCGCTCCAGCTGCCGAAGTGGCGGGCGAGCAGGAGTGAGGTCTGTTCGCCGATCTCGCGGATGCCGAGGCCGAAGATGAGGCGCTCCAGCGCGATGGTGCGTCGGGCGTCGATGCCGGCGATGAGGTTCCTCACGCTGGTCTCGCCGTAGCCGTCCTCGGCCCGGAGTTCGGCAAGCCTTTCCTCGTCGCGGGCGAGGCGGAAGATGTCGGCGGGTTCCTTGATCCAGCCGCGTTCGGAGAAGGCGATCAGCTGTTTTTCGCCGAGGCCCTCGATGTCGAATGCGCGGCGGCCGACGAAGTGTTTCAGGCGCTCGACCAGCTGGGCGGCGCAGACCAGGCCGCCGGTGCAGCGGCGGCGCACCTCGCCGTCGGGGCGGACGGCCTCGGAGCCGCAGACGGGGCAGTGGGTGGGGAAGAGGTAGGGGACGGCGTCGGCCGGGCGCTTGTCCGGCACGACCGAGACGATCTGGGGGATGACGTCGCCAGCGCGCTGCAGGACCACGGTGTCGCCGATGCGCACGTCCTTGCGCTCGATCTCGTCCTCGTTGTGCAGGGTGGCGTTCCTGACGACGACGCCGCCGACGGTGACGGGGGCGAGGCGCGCGACGGGGGTCAGGGAGCCTGTGCGGCCGACCTGGATATCGATGCCTTCCAGAACCGTCGCGGCCTGCTGGGCAGGGAACTTGTGGGCGATGGCCCAGCGGGGGCTGCGGGAGACGAAGCCCAGACGCTCCTGCCAGTCCAGGCGGTCGACCTTGTAGACGACGCCGTCGATGTCGTAGCCGAGGCTGGCGCGATGGGTCTCCAGATCACGGTAGATGGCGAGTAGGCCTGAGGCGTCCTCGACCCGTTTGGAGCGCGGATTGACCGGGAAGCCCCAGCGCTCGAAGGCGGCGAGCGCCTGGGCTTGCGTGTCCGCGAAGGGCTCCGAGGTTTCGCCCCAGGCGTAGGCGAAGAAGCGCAAGGGGCGGGCGGCGGTGACGGTCGGGTCGATCTGGCGCAGCGACCCGGCGGCGAAGTTCCGGGGATTGGCGTAGGTGCGGCGGCCGGCCGCCTCGGCTTCCGTGTTGAACGCGGCGAAGGCGTCGTTGGGGGCGTAGACCTCGCCCCGGATCTCGATGCGGGCGGGCCAGCCGGAGCCGGACAGGCGGTGGGGGATGTCTGCGATGGTCTTGAGATTGGCGGTGATGTCCTCGCCCGCGCGACCGTCGCCGCGCGTGGCGCCCTGGACCAGCACGCCGTCCTCGTAGCGGATATTGGCGGACAGGCCGTCGATCTTGGGCTCGGCGACGAAGGCGAGGGGTTCGTCGGCGGGCAGCTTGAGGAAGCGGCGGATGCGGGCCTCGAAATCGGCGACGTCGGCCTCGTCGAAGGCGTTGTCCAGCGACAGCATGGGCACGCCGTGACGCACCTCGGCGAACTGGCTGGAGACGGGGGCGCCGACCTTGAGCGAGGGCGAATCGGGGCGCACCAGGGCGGGGAAGCGCGCCTCGATAGCGGCGTTGCGGGCGCGCAGCGCGTCGTAGTCGGCGTCGGAGATTTCCGGCGCGGCCTCGGCGTAGAGGGCGTCGTGGCGCGCAATCTCGGCGGCGAGGCGGGCCAGCTCGGTGGCGGCTTCGGCTTCGGTCAGGGTGTCGACGGCGGGCTCGGACATGGGGGCGGGTTTAGCATCGGCGGCGGCGCGAGCCATCCGTGCATGACGGCGAATTTAGCGGACGAGCCGGCCAAGCTCGCGCTAGATCATCCTCATGACTCGTCACCGCCGGGCTTGTCCCGGCGACCCATAGACGTCGATCTCGCCTCCGCCCCCCGATTGTGTCTATGGGTGGCCGGGACAGGCCCGGCCATGACGAGGAAATGGGTTTGAAAATCTCAGTCCGCGCTGGCGTGAAGCGCGGCTTGTCCAAGGAGGCTCCATGTCCCGCACGCTTCGCGCCCTGTTCGTCGGCGCCGCCCTGACCGCGCTCGCCGCCTGCGCCGGCATGGAGACGGCGACGCCCGCGCCGGAGACCGCAGCGCCGGCCGCGAGCGCCGACTATGCCCAGCTGATCGCGGACCTGCGCATCCTGTCGGCCGACGACATGGAGGGGCGGGACACTGGCGCGCCGGGCGGGGAGCGGGCGCGGGCCTATATCGTGTCGCGGCTGGAGGCGCTGGGGGTCGCGGCCCCGCCCATGGGCAGGCTGCAGCCGTGGGAGATGCAGGGCCGCACGCGCGAGGGGCCGCGGACGTTCAATGGCGTGAATGTGCTGGCGGTGATCCCGGGAACGCGGGCGACCGATCGCTACATCGTCATCACCGCCCATTATGACCACGTCGGCATCGCGGACGGGCAGATCCACAACGGGGCCGACGACAATGCCTCGGGCGTGGCGACGGCTCTGGAGATCGCGGCCCGGCTGAAGGCGGCGCAGCCCGAGCACAGCGTGATCTTCGCCTTCCTGGACGGGGAGGAGCGGGGCTTGCTCGGCGCACGGCACTTCGTGGAGGCGCCGCCGGTGCCGCTGAGCTCCATCGCGCTGAACCTCAACTTCGACATGACGGCGCGGGCCGAGACCGACATGAAGCTGTGGGTCACGGGGACGTATCAGAACCCGACGCTGCGGCCGCTGCTGGAGGGCGTGGGGACCGAGGGCGGGGTGTCACTGGCGTTCGGCAAGGACACGCCGCAGGACACCGGGGCCGACAACTGGGTCGAGGCGTCGGACCACGCGGCCTTCTATCGGGCCGGGCTGCCGTTCCTGTATCTGGGAGTGGACTATCACCCGGATTATCACCGGCCGACGGACGACTTCGACAAGGTGAACCCGGCGGTGTTCGCGGCGGCGACGGAGCTGTCGTGGCGGTCGTTCCAGGCGCTGGATCGAGGCATGAGCCGCTGATGCGGCGGGCGGCGGGGCTCGTGTTGGGGGCAGCGGCGGTCGTGCTGGCTGGGTGCGATCTGTTCGAGCCGCCCGCGGCAGAACGGGCCGAGACGGGCGAGCGCGCAGAAGCACCAACGGCGGACGGGGCGTTCCGTCATTCCCAGAGCGAAGACCTGTCGGGGTTCTATACGCCGGTCGCCGAGACCGGGGAGGGCGAGGGGCGGCTGCTGCTGGTCTTCATCGGCCAGCCGGCGGACTTCGAGGCCTGGGAGAAGGGAACGCGGAACAGCGAGTTCGCGCCGGTCATGCTGGAGTTCGCGGGCGGTGAGCGCGTGCTCCCGGAGCGGTATGAGGTTTCCGACAGCCGGGTGCGGTTTTCCGGGACGAGCGAGGCGCTGGGGCGGGTGACGCTGGATGCGCGGCTGGACGGCGGGACGCTGGCGCTGGCGCGGCGCAACCTGGGCACGGCCGAGGACCCGGCGATGGAGGGCGCTGTGACGGTCGGCGGGCGCACCTATGGCGGGGTCAAGTTCGCCTGGTCGATGGGCGGGGGCTGAAACGAAAGAGGCGGCCCGCGAAGGCCGCCTCTTGATGGTCGATCAGTTGACCGTCGCCTTGACGATCTTGCCCGGATTGCGGGGCGGCTCGCCCTTGGGCAGGGCGTCGACGTGTTCCATGCCTTCGATGACCTGGCCCCAGACGGTGTATTGGCGGTCCAGGAAGGTGGCGTCGTCGAAGCAGATGAAGAACTGGCTGTTGGCGCTGTTCGGGTCGTTGGTGCGGGCCATGGAGCAGACGCCGCGCACGTGAGGCTCGGACGAGAACTCCTGCTTCAGGTTGGGCTTCTTGGAGCCCGAGGTGCCGGTGCCGGTCGGGTCGCCGCCCTGTGCCATGAAGCCGGGGATGACGCGGTGGAAGACCACGCCGTCGTAGAAGCCTTCCGTGGCCAGCTCGGTGATGCGGGCGACGTGGCCCGGGGCCAGGTCAGGGCGCAACTTGATGACGACGTCGCCGCCCTGGCCATCGCCGGTGTCGAGAGTGAAGGTGAGGGTGTCGGCCATCGGGCGCTCCTTGATCGGATGTGCGGGGTCCTTACTATCCCGCTCATCCCGGCGAAAGCCGGGACCCAGTGCTTTTGCTGGGCAGTGCGGTCGGGATTGGCCGTCGAGCGAACCCGGCGATGGTCATCGCCCAAAGGACTGGGTCCCGGCTTTCGCCGGGATGAGCGGAAGTTGAACATGGAAGACGAAAAGCCGCCCGAACGCCGCCGCATGGTGCGCCCGCCTTCGGGCGGGACGGCGGCCGGGCGCGGCACGGGCCAGAAGATCAAGACCGCCGACAACAAGACCATGTCGAGCCAGCAGTGGATCAAGCGCCAGCTGGCCGATCCCTGGTCGGAAAAGGCGCGCGCCGAGGGCTGGCGCAGCCGCGCGGCCTTCAAGCTGACCGAGATCGACGATCGGTTCCACCTGATCAAGCGCGGGTCGCGGGTGATCGACCTGGGCGCGGCGCCCGGCGGATGGGTGCAGGTCTGCGTCAACCGGGGCGCGGCGGCGGTGGTGGGGGTGGACCTGCTGCCGATCGAACCCATTCCCGGATCGACCCTGATCCAGGCCGACTTCACCGAGCCGGGCGTGGACGCCCAGCTGATCGCCGAGCTGGGCGGGGCGCCGGACCTGGTGCTGTCGGACATGGCCCACAACACGGTGGGGCATCGGCAGACTGACCACCTGAAGATCATCGCCCTGATCGAGATCGCGGCCGACTTCGCCATCCGGACGCTGAAGCCGGGCGGTCATTTCGTGACGAAGAACTTCCAGGGCGGGGCGGCCGGAGAGGTGCTGAACGACCTGCGCGCGGCCTTCGAGGACGTGAAATACGTCAAGCCCGCCGCGAGCCGGAAGGGGTCGTCGGAGGTCTATCTGGTCGCGCTGGGGCGGAAATGATATACGTCGAGTGATGTATATCCGGAGGTTCTGATGGGACGTTTGGCGAGATGGGGAAACAGCGCAGGCGTGCGTATTCCCAAGGCAGCCCTGCTGGAAGCCGGGCTGAAAGAGGGGGATGAAGTCGTCGTCCGCGCGGATGGCCAGGGCGGTCTGACGATCACGCCTGATCGTCGTCGTCAGGAGGCCCTCGAAGCGCTCGATAAGTTTCGAATCAAAATCCCGGCGGACTACAAGTTCGACCGGGAAGAGGCGAACAGTCGTGGCGGCAAGGCTTGACGGAGTTTCTCGACACTAACGTCGTGATCTACGCCATTGAAGACGAAGGCGATAAGCGCGCGATTGCTCGGGGGATCCTGGCTCGCAACGATCTGGTTGTCAGTGTGCAGACGCTGAACGAATTTGTATCTGTCGCACGCCGGAAGCTCCGGATGTCCTGGGACGAGATAATCGCCATCAAGGGATTGCTGCGGACGATGGGAGTCGCTGTCGTGCCGGTTTCGGTGGCTGCCCATGAACATGCGGTCGCCCTGGCCGTCAGGAACGACATCCACATCTACGACGCCACGATCATCGCCTGCGCGCTGGAAGCCGGGTGCGACACGCTTTGGACCGAGGATTTGACGGACGGGCAGAGGTTCGGCGGGCTGACCGTGCGCAATCCCTTCGCGGCGGCATGAGCGAGGCCGAGGTCCGTGCGGCCTTCGCCAAGCAGGCGGCGATCTGCGCGGCGTCGGGGGCGCCGTTCACGGGAAGGGTCTGTGGTCTGATCGGAGAGCGGCTGGATCGGTCGGGCGAGATCGGACGGCGCGTGCTGGATTGGGCGGGCAATCCTTCGCACGAGGGCGATGCCCTGGCGCTGAGGCTGGCGGGCGGGCTGCATGGGCTGGCGCGGGCGGGGAGCGATCCGGGGCTGGCGGCGGTCTATCCGCCGAACGCGGCGCCGGGCGACGATGACGTGTTCTGGGAGATCGTGGCGGGATCGCTGGTCTCTCACGCCGCGCAGTTGGATCGGTGGCTGGACGGGCCGCCGCAGACCAATGAGGTGGGGCGGTCGGCTGGGTTGATGGCCGGGCTGCTGGTGCTGGCGGAACGGTTCGGGTTGCCGTTCGCGCTGCATGAGCTGGGCGCGAGCGCGGGACTGAACACGCGGCTGGATCGGTATGGGTTTCGGCTGGGGGAGGTCGAGGCGGGCGATCCAGGCTCGGCGGTGCGGATCGCGCCGGAGTGGCGGGGGGCGTCGCCGCCGTCGGCCGAGGTGCGGGTGGCGCGGCGGGCGGGGGTGGATCTCAATCCGCTGGACCCGGGCGATCCAGGGACGCGCGAGCGGCTGGCGGCCTATGTGTGGGCGGACCAGAGAGAGCGGCTGGAGCGGCTGGAGGCGGCGCTGGACATCGCGGCGGGAATGCCGGTGGACATGGAGCGCGGCGACGCTGCGGACTGGCTGGAGCGCCGGCTGGCGGTCGAGCCCGAGCCGGGCGTGTGCCGGGTCGTGATGCACACCATCGCGTTCCAGTACTTTCCACCCGAGGTTCAGACGCGGGTGCGGGCGCGGATCGAGGCGGCGGGGGCGCGGGCGACGGAAAGCGCGCCGGTCGCGTGGCTGACGTTCGAGGCGGAGCAGTCGGGGTTCGAGCGCCAGCCGGTGCTGCGCCTCAGGGCATGGCCGGGCGAGAACGGCGTCATGCTGGCGCGCGGGCATCCGCATGGCAGCTGGTTCGAGTGGGTCGTCTGAGGGCAGCGGGCGCTGTGGGCAGCGCAAGGTTCATCACGGAGAGCACGAAGCGTTCACAAAGGACACGGAGGGACCGAGCGGACGGTCATGGCGACGACAGGTCACCGGACGAATCGAGGGTTGCGAGTTGCGGCTCCGCCGCCTCGTCTTGATCGACGCGAAGCGTCCATCTCGAGCCTCGGGCATCTGAAAAGAAGCAGTCGATGCCGGTTGGTCCTGCTCGGTCCCTTCGTGTCCTTTGTGAACGCTTCGTGCTCTCCGTGATGAACCCTTGCGCCGTCTGCGTGCACGCATCTCCCGGAACGGAACGCCTCAGGCCGTCTGCGTCGCCGCGCGCTTGGCCTCGCGGGCCGTCCAGACGCGGTCGTGGATGGCGAAGAAGACCATCTGGACCAGGGGCTCGATGATGCCGATGGCGAGCGCCTGACGGATGTCCTGGGTGATGGCGAACGCCACCGCCACAGCGACGATCAGGTGCATCACGCCGTAGGTCACGGTCTTGACCGCGATCTTCCCGAACGACGGCAGGGCGTGGGTGTGGCCGTGGTGGCCGTGGGCGCGCGCCTGTTCCTCGGCGTTCATGACGTCGAGACGGGCGGTGAAGGCCTCGGCGGTTTCCTCCATGCCGCTGCGGCGACGGCGCTGCTCGATGCGGTGCCAGACGCGGTCGTGGAACGAGTAGGCAATGGTCTGGAAAAAGGGCTCGACGAAGCCGATGGCCAGCGCCATCCGCCAGTCCTGGGTGATGGCCCAGGCCACCAGCATGGCCACGATCAGGTGCATCACGCCGTAGGAGGCGATCTTGAGCGCGAGGCTCTGCACGGATCGAGCGAGGGTGACGACCATCGCCGCACAAAATGTTAGCTGAGGCTGAAAAGTTCAACCGTCGCTGAAAAAACGTGGCTCCATGTCGCGGAGGGGCCGATGACCCGCCGCGCGGTTGACTTCGCACCCGCGAAAGACGATAGGCGGCCCGCAAAACGGAGACTCCCATGGAGATTCGCGAAGGGCTCACCTTCGACGATGTTTTGCTTGAACCCGGCCCGTCCGAGATCATGCCCGCAGACGCGGATGTCTCGACCCGGCTGACCCGCGACATCCGGCTCAACATCCCCCTGCTGTCGTCCGCCATGGACACGGTGACCGAGGCCAGACTGGCCATCGCCATGGCCCAGGCGGGCGGTCTGGGGGTCATCCACCGCAATCTGACGGTCGAGGAACAGGCCGAGCAGGTGCGCTCGGTCAAACGCTATGAGAGCGGCATGGTGGTGAACCCGGTTACGGTTCACCCCGAGACCACGCTGGGCGAGGTGCGCGAAATCGTGGCGCGCAAGAAGATCACCGGCTTCCCGGTCGTGGATCAGGCGACCGGCCGTCTGGTCGGCATGCTGACCAACCGCGACATGCGTTTCGAGAGCGATCCGAACCGCAAGGCCGCCGAGCTGATGACCACCGGCGATCTGGCCACCCTGCGCGAAGGCGCAGGCAAGGAGGCGGCGCGCGAGCTGCTGAAAACTCGCAAGATCGAGCGGGTCATCGTCGTCGACGAGGATCAGCGCGCGGTCGGCCTGATCACCATGAAGGACATCGAGAAGGCCCAGGCCTTCCCCAACGCCGCCAAGGACGAGCAGGGGCGGCTGCTGGTCGGCGCGGCCTCTACGGTCGGCGACAGCGGCTATGAGCGGGCGATGGCCCTGGCTGACGCCGGGGCCGACGTGGTGGTGATCGACACCGCCCACGGCCACTCCGCCCACGTGGCGCGGGTGGTGGAGCGCATCAAGCGCGAGAACAACCGTCTGCAAATCATCGCCGGCAACATCGCCACCTATGACGCGGCGCGCGCCCTGATCGACGCAGGCGCGGACGCGGTGAAGGTCGGGATCGGGCCGGGAAGCATCTGCACCACACGCATCGTCGCGGGCGTGGGCGTGCCCCAGCTGACGGCTGTCATGGAGGCGGCGCGGGCGGCGAAGGAGTCCGGTGCTCCGGTCATCGCCGACGGGGGCATCAAGTATTCGGGCGACCTGGCCAAGGCGCTGGCGGCGGGCGCGTCGGTGGCCATGATGGGGTCGATGTTCGCCGGCACGGATGAGTCACCCGGCGAGGTGTTCCTGTACCAGGGCCGATCCTACAAGAGCTATCGCGGCATGGGCTCGGTGGGCGCGATGGGCGCGGGCAGCGCGGATCGATACTTCCAGAAGGAGGTCGAGACCCAGAAGCTGGTGCCCGAAGGCATCGAGGGGCAGACGCCCTACAAGGGTCCGATCGCGCCTGTGCTGCACCAGATGGTCGGGGGTCTGCGAGCGGCGATGGGATACGTCGGCGCGGCCACGATCGCCGAGCTGCAGGCCAAGGCGCGGTTCGTGCGGATCACCGGCGCAGGCCTGCGCGAGAGCCACGTCCACGATGTCATGATCACGCGGGAAGCCCCCAACTACCGGCAGGGATGACGACCATGAGCGACGCCTGGGTCCTCGCGACCACGCCCGAACTGACCATGCTGACGGCCACGCTGATCCTGGCGTTCGTGCACGTTTTCCTGCCCGCCGCCGGGCGGACGATGGCCAACGGCATCGGCTGGAACGCGGGACCCCGGGACGGCCAGCCAGCGCGACCGGGCATCATCACCCAGCGGCTGGAGCGGGCCCAGGCCAATATGTGGGAGACCCTGCCCCTGTTCATCGGCGCGGTGCTGATCGCCCATGTGACGGGGGAGGAGGGGCCGCTGACCTTCTGGGGAACACAGGCCTTCTTCTGGGCGCGGCTGATCTACATTCCCATCTATGCCCTGGGCATCCCGTTCGTGCGATCGATCGTTTGGCTGATCGCCATGGGCGGGCTGATCGCCATTTTCGCCGCCATCCTGACCTGACGCCGTTAGAGTGACCCCCGCCGCCCGTCTCGCCGCCGCCGCTTCGGTTCTCGACTCCATCGCGCACAGCCGCGCGCCGGCGGAAGTGGTGCTGAAGGCCTGGGGACAGTCCAACCGATACGCGGGGTCGAAGGACCGGCGGGCCATCGCGGACCGAGTTTACAAGGTGCTGCGTGCGCGCGGGCGACTGGCCTGGGCCATGGGCGGGCGCGAAGACGGGCGGGCGCTGGTGATCGGCTCGCTCAGCCTGATCGACGGCCTGCCGCTGGAGGAGATCGAGGCGCTCCATTCCGGCGACGGCTATGGGCCGCGTCCCTTGTCCAAGCAGGAGCGGGCGCGGATTTCGGCGGGCGAAGGCGAGCTTCCGGGCTGGGTCGCCGCGGGCCTGCCGGAGTTCGTCGTGGCGGACTTCCAGAAGACTTCCGGGGATCGCTGGGCGGAGGAGGCCGCGGCCCTGATGCAGCCGCGCGCGCCGATCGACCTGCGGGTCAATGTGGCCAAGGCGACGGTCGAGGCGGTGGAGGCAGAGCTGCGCGAGGCAGGGCTGGCGCCCGAGCGGACGCCGCGCTCGCCGGTGGGGCTGAGACTTGCGGCCGAGCCACCGCCCAACGTCCAGGCGCTGGAGGCCTTCAAGGCGGGCCGGGTGGAGATCCAGGACGAGGGCAGCCAGATCGTCTGCGCGCTCGCCGAAGCCAGGCCGGGGATGACAGTGGTCGACTATTGCGCCGGCGGCGGGGGCAAGACGCTCGGCCTGGCCGCGCAGATGGAAGGCCGGGGCCAGCTGATTGCCTGCGACGTGGTGCAGAAGCGGCTGGACAACATCCGGCCCCGGCTGGCGCGAGCGGGGGTGGAGGCCGAGCTGCGGCTTCTGGGCCATAACGGCGAGGGGATGGACGATCTGGTCGGTCAGGCGGACGTGGTGTTCGTCGATGCGCCGTGCTCGGGCTCGGGAACCTGGCGGCGTCGGCCAGAAGACGCCTGGCGGCTGACCGAGGACGAGGTGGCGCGGCTGCACGGGCTGCAGGTCGCGATCCTGGGCCGGGCGGCGCGGCTGGTGAAGCCAGGCGGGCGGCTGGTCTATGTTACCTGTTCGATGCTGACCGCCGAGAACGAGGCCAGCGCCGACGCCTTCGAGGCGGGGCATCCGGCGTTTGCTGCGATCGGACCGCGCGTGCGCCTGTCGCCCGCCTCGACGAACACCGACGGCTTCTTCGCCGCCGTCTATGAGCGTGGCGCATGAGGTTTCGCGTGGAGCATTGGGGCGGGGTCGCGGTGCTTCCGGTCATGGCCGCGCCTGCCGAATACGGCGGGCATCTGAGCGCGCGGATCGCGCCTCTGATGACTGGCATCGGCCCGGTCGAGGCGGCGGTCGCCCTGACCCGCGTCCTCGCCGAGCTTGGAGGGGCCGGGCGCCTGCCCGATCTGGTCGTGTCGCTCGGGTCCTGCGGGTCACCGACGCTTGAACACGCGGCCGTCTATCAGGCCCTGTCCGTCGCCTATCGCGACATGGACGCCAGCCCGCTGGGGTTCGCGAAGGGGGTAACGCCGCTGTCGGACCTGCCCGCGGTCCTGCCCCTGCCGACGCCCATCCCCGGCGTGCCGACCGCGACCCTGTCGACCGGGGCCGATGTGGTCTCCGGCCCCGCCTATGCCGCCATCGACGCCGACATGGTCGACATGGAGACCTGGGCCCTGGTCCGCGCCGCCATGACGTTCGACGTGCCCCTGATCGCGCTCCGCGGCGTGTCGGACGGGCGCGCCGAGCTGAAGGCGCTGGAGGACTGGACCTCGACCCTGCACCACGTCGACGAGAACCTCGCCGTCGCTCTCGACAGACTGAAGGCCGTGCTGGACGCGCGCGGCCTGGACGCCCTCTCTCCCGCCCGCGCCCTGGAAACCGCCCGATGACCGCACCGACCGACCACGAGAAAGTCCTCATCGTCGACTTCGGCAGCCAGGTGACCCAGCTGATCGCGCGGCGGCTGAGGGAAGCCAGCGTCTATTGCGAGATCCATCCCTACGCCAAGGCCGAGGCCGCTCTTGCCGCCATGAACCCACGCGCCATCATCCTGTCGGGCGGGCCCGAGAGCGTGCACGAGGAGGGCAGCCCCCGCGCGCCCCAGGCCGTGTTCGAGGCCGGCGTGCCGGTGCTGGGCATCTGCTACGGCGAGATGACGATGTGCGAACAGCTCGGCGGCAAGGTCGAGGGCGGCCATACCCGCGAGTTCGGTCGGGCCGAGATCACGGTCGAGAAGGCCTCGCCGCTGCTGGAGGGTCTGGCCCCGGTCGGCGAGGATGAGACCGTCTGGATGAGCCATGGCGACAAGATCGTCGCCATCCCCGAGGGCTTCGAGGTGGTCGCGTCCTCGGCCGGGTCACCCTATGCCGTGATCGCCGACGAGAGCCGCCGCTTCTATGGCGTGCAGTTCCATCCGGAGGTGATGCACACGCCGCGCGGCCACCAGATGCTGAGGAACTTCACCCACGGAATCGCCGGGCTGAAGGGCGACTGGACGATGGCCGCCTATCGCGACGAAAAGATCGCCCAGATCCGCGAACAGGTCGGCTCGGCCAAGGTCATCTGCGGCCTGTCGGGCGGGGTGGATTCATCGGTCGCGGCGGTGCTGATCCATGAGGCGATCGGGGATCAGCTGACCTGCGTGTTCGTCGACACCGGCCTGCTCAGAAAGGACGAGGCCAAGCAGGTCACGACCCTGTTCCGCGAGCACTACAACATCCCGCTCATTCACGTTGATGCGTCGAAGGAGTTCCTCGGGGCCCTGGCCGGCCAGTCGGACCCGGAGACCAAGAGGAAGACCATCGGCCGGGTTTTCATCGAGGTGTTCGACCGCGAGGCCGCCAAGATAGAGGGTGCCGAGTTCCTGGCCCAGGGCACCCTCTATCCCGACGTGATCGAGAGCGTGTCGTCCTCCAGCGGCAAGGCCCACGTCATCAAGAGCCACCACAACGTCGGCGGCCTGCCGGACTATATGAAGCTGAAGCTGGTCGAGCCGCTTCGGGAGCTGTTCAAGGACGAGGTGCGGGCGCTAGGCCGCGAGCTGGGCCTGACCGACGCCTTCGTGGGGCGCCATCCCTTCCCGGGGCCGGGGCTGGCCATCCGCATCCCGGGCGAGATCACGCCGGACGCGGTGGCGACGCTCCAGGAGGCGGACGCCATCTATCTGGACGAGATCAGGAAGGCCGGGCTGTACGACCAGATCTGGCAGGCGTTCGCGGTGCTGCTGCCGGTGAAGACGGTGGGCGTCATGGGCGATGCGCGCACATACGAGAAGGTGCTGGCGCTCAGGGCCGTGACCTCGACCGACGGCATGACGGCGGACTTCTTCGAGTTTCCCTGGGACGTGCTGGGCCGCACCGCGACGCGCATCGTCAATGAGGTGCGGGGCGTCAACCGCGTGGTCTACGACGTGACGTCCAAGCCGCCGGGTACCATCGAGTGGGAATGAGGCCATGATCACGGCGGCGCTGCTTTTGAACGTCGCTGTTCTGGTTCCGGTCTGTTTCGGGCTTCTGACCTCTGCGAAATGGACGGCGGCGGCCTATGGTCAGCCGACGCCGGCGCGGGGAATCCTGCTGTCGGTCTATCTGGCGATCCTTGTCGGGTCGGTGGCGCTGCTGGTCGTCGATCGGCCCGAGATGGCTGTCGCCCTTCTGGCGGTGCAGGTCGTCTACAAGCTGACGACGCCGTTGACCGTGGGGTCGGTTCGCAATCCGGTGGTGGTCAGCAACCTGCTGATCGCGGCGTTCCATGGCACCGCCATCGCGTCGGTCTGGCCGGTCTGAGCCGGCGGTTCAGCCAGACGGTTCAGCGCAACCCTGTCCAAGGCTTCATCCGGCCGCCCCAATGCCGCCGTAATCCGCTACAAATGTAACGCTACATATGTAGCGGAGAGCGTGATGATCGAAGGGCTGCCAAGGCGCGAGCGCGAGGTGTTCGAGGTACTGTGCGGCCAGCCCGGCGCGACGGCGGCCTCGGTGCGGGCGGCGCTGTCCGATCCGCTCAGCGACTCGGCCGTCCGCACCCTGCTGAAGCGGCTGGAGGACCGGGGGCTGGTCGCTCGTGAGAGCGGGCCGGACGGCTTCGTCTATAGGCCGGTGCCGCGCGCCTCGACGGTGGCGGCGGGCGCGCTGAAGCGGATGGTCGACACCTTCTTCGCCGGATCGGCCGCGTCTGCGGCGACAGCCCTGCTGGGCATGAGCGGGCCGCTGAAGCCGGACGAAATCGAGGCGCTGGAGCGCCTGATCGAGGCCGCGAAGGAGCCCGAGCAATGAGCGCCGTGCTGATCGCCCTGTTCGTCAAGTCGGCGCTGATCGCGGTGACGGGTCTGGCCCTGTCCGCCCTGATCGCCCGGCGTCCGGTGGATCGCAGCGATGTCCTGCGGGCCACGGTCGTGCTTCTCCTGCTCTTGCCGATCGTGGTCGCCTTTGGCCCGGAGCTGAGGCTGGCGCTGCTGCCGCCGGTCGAGCCGGTGGCCATCACCCCGATGACGCTGTGGAGCGGATCGGTTCGGCCCGCTGAGGGGCTGACGGTGTCCGGCTCGGTCTTCGCCCCGTCGTGGGCCGAGCTCCTCGCGGTCGCCTGGTCGCTCGGGGCCGTTCTGGTCGCTGCCCGGTTCGCGCTGGGGGTTCTGACCCTGTCGCGCTGGACCGCCGCCGCGCGGCCGGTCGAGGTCGCTGCGTGGCGCGAGGCCGTGCTGCGTCATCGTCCGCGTCGTCGTCCCATGCTCCGCGCCAGTGAACAGGCGACGAGCCCGCTCAGCTGGGGCCTGCCGCCCGGTGTGGTCCTGCTGGACACGAAGACACTGGGCGAACCCCAGACCGCGCCCGCCGTCATCGCCCACGAGATGGCCCACATCACGCGTGGCGACTGGATCTTCCTCGTCCTGTCGCGGCTGGCGCTGGCCCTGTTCTGGTTCAACCCCCTGGTCTGGATGGTCCACCGTCAGCTGATCGAGCGGTCCGAGGAGGCCGCTGACGCCATCGCGCTCGATCAGGTCGATCGCCAGACCTACGCCCGCGCCCTGGTCGGCCTCGCCGCCCGTGCCGCCCCTGTTTCGCTCGCCGCCGCCGCCATGGCCGCGCCGGGTCCCGCCCTCAAGCAAAGGATCGCCAAGATCATGACCGACACCCCCAACGCCCGCCGCCGCCCCGCCGTCGTCCTGACCGCCATCGCGGTCCTCGCGGCCGTCGCCACCCCGATCGCCGCCCTGGAGATCGGCGCGCGCATCCCGCAGACGCCGTTCGCGCCGCTGGCCCCGATGCCGCCGTCCGCGCCCGCCCCGGTCGCCGAAGCTCCGCTCGCTCCGCCGGCTCCGCCCGCTCCGCCCGCCCGGACGTATGCCGAAGCGCCTCCCGCGCCTCCTGCGCCTCCTGCTCCGCCCGCGCCCCCGGCCGGAATCGCTGAACGCGGCGGCGTCTACATCTATCGCGGCGGTCAGGACGACTGGAACGACGACGCCCGCGAGGCCGCGGCCCGTGCTCGCGAAGCGGCCGCCCGGGCCCGGGAGTTGGCCGGCCAGCAACGCGCCCTGTCCGAGCAGCAGCGCGAGGCGATGGCCGCCGTCCGCGTCGCCGCCGAGACCGCCCGCGCCGCCGGCGATCAGGCCCGCGCCCACGCCCGCGTCGCCATGCGCGAGGCCGAGCGGGCCATGGCGAATGCCCGTGTCGAAATGGCCCGGGGCGCCGAGGAGATGCGTCGCGGTGCCGAAAACATGCGTCAGGAAGGGCGCCGTCTGGCCGACCCCGCCTATCGCGCCGAGCAGATCGAGCGAAACCGCGCGCGCGGCAACACCGTCACCGACCAGGAGCTGCGCGATCTCGGCCCCCGCTTGATCCGCCAGGCCGACGATCTGGATCGCCAAGCCGACCAGCTCGCGGCCCAGGCCGCCGACGCGGGGTGAGGCGCGAAGCCGGACCGACGACGAAGGTCAGTCGCGGTCGAGGATGAGGAAGCGGTTGTCCGGGTCGATACGGACGGTGGGATTGGACGTGGATCCTGTGGGAACTTCCGTCCGGCTGCCTTCGACATCGATCCGGACGCGTTCGCTGCGGCCGCCCTCCCGCAGTTCGACCTCCAGTCCGGGCAGCCAGTAGGTCGGGCCGGTCTGGATGAGGAACAGCCGTCCATTCTCCCGGACGATATCCAGCGAGGGAACGCCGGACTGGCTGATCCAGGGAGACAGGAAGCGCCGGGCGACCTCGGCCTGATCGCCGAACGCGGTCAGAAAGTCTTCGTAAGCCGGACTGGCCAGAGCCGTCTCCGCGAAGCGTCGCATGCCCGCGTCGAAGGCGTCCTGCCCCAGCACCGTTTCCAGCATGCGGAACACCCAGGCTCCCTTGTGATAGGACACGAGCGTATTCATCGCGTCCTGGTCCAGCGGGGTGTCGAGCACATCGGGTTCCAGCGCCAACAGCTGGGCTCGGTGTTCCCAGAAGGCCGCAGCGACGTCCGGCCCCTCGGTCGCTTCCAGCACGACCCCTTCCGCATAGGTCGCCCAGCCCTCGGTCAGCAGGTACTGGAGGTCGCCCGACGCGGAGGTCCACAGATGGGCCACCTCATGGGCGAAGGGGGCGTGGTAGGGGAAGTCCGCGATGCTGACGAAGGGTGCGCCATTCGGCCCGGCATGGATGGCCGGATTGGACAGGAAGGCCCAGGCGTCGCGATCGCGTCCCCGGTTCTGGACCACCGCCATGCGCTGGCTCGGGGGGACACCGAAGCGGGCCGACAGCGCCGAGGTCGCGTTTGACAGAGCTTCCGCCAGTTCGGCGTCATTCGGCGCGAAATCCGGCGCGGCGAAGACGTCGAGTGTGAAGGCCCCCGCCGTCACGCGGCGGGGGACCCACGCGGTGTCGTAGGCGAGGCTGAGCGCGCCGGTCGGGGTGGGGCTGATGATCCGGGTCGTTCTGCGGCCGTCCGCGACGGCGCTCGTCTGGTCGAAGTCCAGAGCGACGTGGACGGCCTCGGGGCTCGTCAGCGTCACGTCGAAGACGGCGCGCGACCCGGCATTGGTCAGTCCGAGGCTGGGGTGCCACCAGTACTGGTTCCGGAGGTGGCCGTGGTCGTCCTGGAAGACACCGGAGTTGGCTCCGGCATCGCGTTCCACGACCAGGTCATAGGTCACGCTGACACCCCGGCGACCCGGCGGCGCATCGACCCAGAGCAGGCCATTGCGGAAGACCCAGTCGGTGTCGGTCCCATCGATCTGCAGCGCACGGATGGTCGCCGCACGGTTCAGGCCGAAGGCGAAGCCGTCGTCGTCGACGACCTCGACGGTCATGGTGTCCTGGACCGACAGGCCGCGCGCCGGGTCGAGAGCGACGGTCATCTCATGGCGGTGGATGCGGTTGCGCCCCATCGGAACCGGTTCCGAAGTCCAGCCTGTGTCCGTTCGGGTCACGCGAAAGATGCTGGGGTCGAGGTGAGTGATCGAGGTGTCGTCGCCGCTGTTGCCGACCTCCACCCGGCCGTTGGCGAGAACCAGCGCCGAGCCGGTTCCCGCGTCCTGCGACAGGACCAGCGGCGGTTCGCTGATGAACGTCAGACCATTGTCTCGGGCAATGGCGGCGGCCGTGGGCGAGACCTGCAGCGGTCCAGCCGGGCCGGATTCCGAAGCGGCGGCTTCCAGCCAGGTCGCCAGATCGGTCGGTGCGCCCGCGGTCTGGGCCAGGGCCGGATGCCCGACGCCGGCCACAAGGATCGCCAGAAACAAGGTTCTGAGGGCTCGCATCATCACCTCACTTCAGGTGTTGGGCTGCGCGATCAACGCCTCCCGCTCAGCTTGGGATAGCATCCGCCACTGCCCTTCGGCCACTCCGTCCAGGCGGATCGGGCCGATACGGATGCGGAGCAGGTCGGTGACCTCCAGCCCAACCCGCTCGCACATGCGGCGGATCTGGCGGTTGCGGCCTTCGGTGAGGATGAAACGCAGTCGATGCGGCTCGACGCGGGTGACCTTGGCCCGTTTGAGCACCCGTCCATCGAGCATGATGCCGTGCCGCAACTGCGCCAGCGCCTTTTCGGTCACGTCGCCGGTGACCCGCACCAGATATTCCTTGTCCAGCGTCGAGTCCGGCCCGATCACCGCCTTGGCCACGACGCCGTCCGACGACAGCAGCAGCAGGCCGCGCGAATCCTCGTCCAGACGGCCGATGGGCGGCAGGGAAGCATCGGCGGCGGGGACCTCGCCCTCGCCGATGCGGTTCTCGGCCGTCAGCAGGCGCACGGCGGGAACCTTGCCGGGTTCGGGCTGGCCGGAGACGTAGCCGACCGGCTTGTGCATCACGATGGTGACGCCGGAGGCGAGTGCCGCTTCGGCCCGGTCTGCCAGGGTCAGCGTCTGGCCCGGCTGGATCTTGCGGCCCGCGTCGGTGACGACCTCGCCGTCGATGGAGACCAGCCCTTCGGCGATCAGGGCGTCGGCTTCGCGGCGCGAGCAGACGCCTGATTGGCCCAGCCACTTGTTGATGCGGACCGGCTCGGGCCCGTCGTAGACGCGGGTCAGGGCCAAACGGTCAGTCCTGAAGGGCCGCCAGAGCCGCCAAGGCGACCTGATCGTCCTGTGTTGAGGTGACACCAGACACGCCGATGGCCCCGACAACTCGACCGTCGATGACGATGGGTCGGCCACCCGCTATCGGAAAGGCGTCCGCGTTGCCCAGGCTGACGAGACGTCCGCCCTGGACGCGTTCTTCCATCGTCACGGTTGGCAGACGATAGCGGGCGGCCGTCATGGCCTTCCTCTGGGCGACAAGGATCGAACCGTAGTGTGTGTCGTCCAGCCGAGCGAAGGCGACCAGTTCCCCAGACGGCTCGACGATGGCGACCGCGACCCGCCAGCCGTTCGCACGACCGTGATCCAGCGCGGCGGCAATCAGGGTCTGAGCCGTCTCCAGGGCGATAGGCGTGCCATAGGCCGGTGCAGGCGCGGCAGTGCCTGGCCCGACGGAGGCCACCGTCTGGGCCATGACGGAAGGCGTGACGGCGAGCGACATCGCGAGGGTGAGACCGATGGCCGCGATGGGGGCGTTGGGCACTGGATGACTCCGGGTTCAGCCGACCTTGCGGAACAGCAGCATGAGGTTGTTAGCGGGCATCTCGACCCGACGGGTCAGGTGCAGGCCGTGCTTCAGGGCCTCGGCCACGACGGCGTCGCGGTCACGCAGGCCCCAGGCCGGATCGCGGCTCTTCAGGCTGTCGTCGAAGGCGGCGTTGGAGGGGGCGAGCGGCACGTCGGCCTCGCGGAATGGGCCGTAGAGGACCAGCAGGCCTCCGGGGTCGGGCAGGACGCGGCCGGCACCAGTCATCAGGCCTTCGGTCGCGGACCAGGGGCTGATGTGGATCATGTTGATGCAGACGATGACCTGGACGTCCAGCGGCGGCCAGGTGTCCGGATCGGCAGCGTCGAGCGCGAGCAGGGGCTTCAGGTTCGGCAGATTGGCCTCGGCGGCCCAGGCCCTGATACTGACGCGGGCTTGCTCCGACGGGTCGCTGGGGGTCCAGGTTGTGCGGGGGAGTGTCCGGGCGAAGGCGACGGCGTGCTCGCCCGAGCCTGAGGCGATCTCGAGGATGCGGCCCTCGGCCGGAAGGTGGGCCTTGAGGACATCAAGAATAGGTTGGGTGTTTCGCGCCACCGAGGGCGAGGCGAGGGCCCCGGCCGACGCTGCGTTCTGAACGGAATCGAGGGTCTGCACACAAGCAGGAATACAGCCGCGTGAAGGCAAGCGCGACCGGTTTCCGCCTGTGGGGACCCTGGCGCCACAGTTCAGGGGGCGGAATCTTGCGCCGGTTGACGCGGCGGCAGGACGGGTGTCATTGCGGCTGAAACAGGCCGTGAAAGCCTGTAACATTCAGGAAAGCGCCACGGCGGCGTCAGATCGCCGGGCAGAGACGTTTCAGGAGCCTGCCAGTGCAAACCCAATCCATTCCGGGGCTTCACCCGGCGCCGACCCGTCATGCCGGCCTGGTCGCCTGGGTCGAACAGATCGCCGCGCTGACGAAGCCCGCCCGCGTGCACTGGTGCGACGGCACCGAGGCCGAGAAGGACGCCATCGTCGCCGACCTGATCGACAAGGGCACGCTGAAGGCGCTGGACCCGGTGAAGCGGCCGGGCAGCTACTATGCGGCGTCGGATCCCAAGGATGTGGCCCGCGTCGAAAGCCGGACCTTCATCTGCTCGGAGGACCAGGCCGACGCCGGGCCGACCAACAACTGGTCCGATCCGGTCGAGATGCGCGAGCGGCTGGGCGGGCTGTTCGACGGCTGCATGGCCGGGCGGACGATGTATGTCGTGCCCTTCTCCATGGGGCCGATCGGCTCGAAGATCAGCGCGCTGGGCGTCGAGATCACCGACAGCGGATACGTCGCTGTGTCGATGGGCATCATGACGCGGATGGGCTCGGCCGCGCTGGAGGCGCTGGGCGAGGATGGCGTGTTCGTGCCCTGCGTCCATACGCTCGGCGCGCCGCTGCCCGAGGGGCAGGCCGACGTGGCCTGGCCCTGCAACGAGGAGAAGTGGATCGTCCACTTCCCCGAGACGCGCGAGATCTGGTCCTACGGTTCGGGCTATGGCGGCAACGCGCTGCTGGGCAAGAAGTGCTACGCCCTGCGGATCGCCTCGGTCATGGCCCGCGACGAGGGCTGGCTGGCCGAGCACATGCTGATCCTGAAGCTGACCGACCCCAAGGGCCGGGTAAAGTACATGGCCGCGGCCTTCCCCAGCGCCTGCGGCAAGACCAACCTGGCCATGCTCCAGCCCAGCCTGCCCGGCTGGAAGGCCGAGACGGTCGGGGACGACATCGCCTGGATGCGCTTTGGCGACGACGGGCGGCTGTATGCGGTGAACCCGGAGGCCGGCTTCTTCGGCGTGGCCCCGGGCACGAGCCGCAACACCAATCAGAACGCGCTGGAGACCCTGGCGAAGAACACCGTCTTCACCAACACGGCCCTGACGGCCGAAGGCGACGTCTGGTGGGAAGGCCTGACCAAGATCGCGCCCGAGGGCCTGACGACCTGGAAGGGCAAGCCGCACGACCCCGCGTCGGGCGAACCCGCCGCCCATCCGAACGCCCGCTTCGCGGCGCCGGCCGGGCAGTGCCCCACGATCGCGCCCGAGTGGGAGGATCCCCGTGGTGTGCCCATCGACGCCATCCTGTTCGGCGGCCGCCGCGCCTCGGCCGTGCCTCTGGTGACCGAGGCCTTCGACTGGGAGCACGGGGTGTTTATGGGCTCGACCGTGGCCAGCGAGGGCACGGCGGCGGCCGAGAACAAGGTCGGCGAGCTGCGCCGCGACCCCTTCGCCATGCTGCCCTTCTGCGGCTACAACATGGGCGACTACTTCGCCCACTGGCTGGCCCTGGGCGACAAGGCGGACGCGGCCAAGCTGCCGCGCATCTTCTTCGTCAACTGGTTCCGCAAGGACGAGACCGGCAAGTTCGTCTGGCCGGGCTTCGGCGACAATGCGCGGGTCCTGAAGTGGATCGCCGAGCGTATAGATGGGGAGGCGGAAGCCCTGGACACGCCGGTCGGTCGCGTTCCGCCGGCGGAGGCGCTGGACCTAGCGGGTCTGGAGCTGACGGACGGCCAGCTGTCGACCTTGCTCGATGTCGACGCCGAGGTCTGGGCCGAGGAGGCCGCGATGATCCCGGAGTTCTACATGCAGTTCGGCGACCGTCTGCCGGCCCGTCTATGGGCCCAGCACACGGCGCTGGGCGAGCGTCTGGCGGCCGCGCGGGGTGAACCGGCGGTGATGGCGGCGGAGTAGCGCCTATCGACTTGCATTCCCGGCCGCGCGCGCCGATGCAGCGCGCGTGGCCGACCTCTCCACCGACATCGTCATCCTCGGCGCGGGCGTGCTCGGCCTCGCCGTCGCGGCTGAGCTGACGGCGCGCGGGCATGAGGTCCGCCTGATCGATCCCGGTGGCGCCAACTCATCTTCCGTCGCCGCCGGCATGATCGCCCCGGCCCTCGAGAGCCTGCTGGACGGGGCCGCTTCTGGCCGAGCGGCGTTGCTCAAGGACGCCGCCGCCCTGTGGCCCGCCTTCGCCGAGGCGCACAGTCTGGCGCTGGACCCTACCCCGGCTGAATGGCGCGGTCCCGATCCCGAAGGGGTCGCCGACGCCCTGATCGGACTGGGCTTCGCCGTGGAACGTCCCGCGGGTGCCGTGGCCGCGCCCAGCGACATCCGGATCGATCCGTTAGACGCCATGGCGCGCCTGTTGGAGCGCCTCGCCGGACGCAGGGTCGCGGCGATGGCCTCTGCCGTGTCTTCGGACGAGGAGGGCTGGACCGTCTTCACCGACGTTGAAGCGGTCCGGGCGAAGCATATGATCCTCGCGACCGGTGTCGGCGCACCGATCCGTGGCCTGCCTCGGCCAGCCGCCCGGGCCGTGTCCGATATCCATCCCATCGCCGGTCAGATCGGGCTCGTCGCCGTGCCCCTGACCGACCGCGTCCTGCGTGGCCCCGGCGGCTATGTCGTGCCGGCGGGGGCCGGGGCCCTGATCGGGGCGACCATGGTCGAAGGCCAGTCGCCCGCCGTCGTCGATCCGGACGCCTCCGCCCGCCTGATCGCCCAGGCCGAGGCCCTGATTGGCCAGCCCATCGACACGCCGATCGACTGGCGGGCCGCCGTCCGGGGCGCGACGCCGGACGGTCTGCCGTTGGCCGGACCGGCGGGGCCAGGCCTACATCTGGCGCTCGCCCCCCGGCGGAACGGCTGGCTGCTCGCGCCCCTGGTCGCCCGCATCGTGGCGGACGGCGTCGAAGGGCGACCGCGCGATCCGTACGCCACCGCCCTCGACCCGCTCCGGTTCAGTCCTCCGGAAGCGTGAACCGGATGGCGATGCTCACCCGCGCCCCGTCGACCGGCTGGCCGTCGACGGTCTGGGGGCTCATGCGGAAGTAGCGGCTGAGGCCTTGGGCCGCCCGGCCAAAGCCGTTGCCGCCCGGCGTCTCCGATACCACCGCGCAGGCCGAGACCGTGCCGTTGGCGTTGACCGTGCAGGTCAGGCTGGCCACGCCCTCGATCTCACGATCCAGCGCCCGGTCAGGATAGGCCCGTGCCAGTTGGTCGCCGCTTGGCTGGCTGATCCAGCGCGGGGAGGTGATCACGGGTGGCCCGCGCGGGGTTTCGATGACGGGCTCAGTCGCCGAGCCGGTCGCCGTGTCGGCCGGCATGAGCGTTTCCAGATTGATTGTCGGGCCGGTGATCGTGGTGGCCGCCTCATTGACGACCGCCGTCAGGGTCTCGGTCGGCGTCGTCGGCAGGGGCGTTACGTTCAGGCGAGGGTTCGGCGCGGGCGGCGTCGCCGTCGGCTCGGGCGGTCGGGGCGGCGGCGGCGGCAGCAGGGTAATCCCGTCGATCACGCGGTCCGGGGCGGTCTCCATCTGCTTCAACTCGAAGCGTTGATGGTAGAGCGCCGTCGCAAGGCCGACGTGGGCCATCACCACGACACCGACAGCAACGATGGTGGCGCGAGGCAGAGGCCGGCGACGCTCGCCGTAATCCAACGGGTTGATCAGGCGGGGGCCGCCAGCGGCTTGGATCATCATGGTCGTCACTCCCTGTTGCAGCGGCGCTCGGGAAGCGCCGCCGGCGATGGCGCGCCCGGCCGGTGTCTGGATTGGGGCAGGGGGTAATGACGGTTTCTGATGGTTCCTGACGGAGGTCCGTAGCGCGCCACCGCTCCCGACCCGGTTGCTCGCTGCTTAAAGGCAGGGGCCGAGCAAGGCCGTTAACCGACGTTAACGACCGCTTAACCACGTTCTTTCAGCCTCTCGGCCATGACCGTCAGGGCGATTCCAGCGTCGGGAGGCGTAGAGGCCGCGATTCGTCGTGCGTCCCAGTCGACGGGCGTTGACTTCGACTTCCTGATGAAGACGGCCCGGCGCGAGAGCGCCTTCAACCCCAATGCGCGGGCGCCGACGTCCTCGGCCTCCGGTCTGTTCCAGTTCATCGAACAGACCTGGCTGGCGACGCTCAAGCAGCACGGCGCCAAGCACGGCTACGGCCAGTACGCCGACCTGATCCACCGGGGCGCGGACGGCCGCTGGCGGGTGGAGGGCTCGGCGAGGAACGTCGTCCTGGACCTGCGCTTCGACCCCCAGGCGGCGTCGCTGATGGCGGGCGAACTGACAGCCCAGAACGCGTCCTATCTGAGAGGCCGGACGGGGAGGGAGCCGGGTGCCGGCGACCTGTATGCCGCCCATTTCCTCGGTCCGGCCGGGGCCGCCCAGATCATGGAGGCCATGGCCACTCGGCCGGGCGCCAGTGCCGTCGCCATGTTCCCCCAAGCCGCGGCGGCCAATCGCTCGATCTTCTATCGCGACGGCCGCGCCGCGACGGTGGCCGAGGTCCACGCCAATCTGCAGAGCACGGCGGGCGGCCCATCGCCTGTGGCGGGGCCGTCCGCGCCGTCCGCCCCTCCTCTGGACGATCAGGCGTTGGCTCTGGCTGCCCGCATGGACCGGCTGAAGCAGGATCAGAGCCTGCTGGCGCTCCTGCTCGGCCAGGACGGGGAGGGCCAGTTCAAGTCCACCTCCGGAGTGGGCTTCGGCGGAGCCTTTGGGCCCGAGAAATCCTCGTCCGGCGGGGGTTGGTAAACCGGCCGTTAAGCCTGGCGGCTCACCATCCCGCACGACTCAGGGAACACTTGCCCCACCATGACCGCCGTCCGCGCCCGCCTGACCGAGTTCGACATTCGCCGCCTGATCAAGGCGTCCGACGACGATGACCGGGCCGCCGCCGCGCACAAGCTGTGTCGCAGCATGGAGCGGGTCGACCTGACCGCAGAGGACCGCGAGGCCGCACAGAAGATCCTGCGTCTGCTGGCCGAGGATGCCGCCGAGCTGGTGCGGCGGGCGCTGGCCGTGACGCTGAAGAGCTCGGATCTGCTGCCCCGCGACGTGGCCAGGAAACTGGCGATGGACGTCGATTCCATCGCCCTGCCGATCATCGGATCGTCGCCGGTGTTCTCGGACGAGGACCTGATCGAGATCGTGCGCGCCGGCTCGATCGCGCGACAGGCGGCTGTCGCGGCCCGGCCCAGCGTGCCGCGTGACGTGGCCGAGGTCATCGCGGCGGAAGCGGGGGAGGCGGCGGTGAGGACGCTGGCCTCGAACGACAACGCCGACCTGTCCGAGCGCGCGATGGGTCGGGCCATCGACCGGTTCGGCAGCGCGCCGGAAGTCGTGGCGGCTCTGGCCTATAGGCAGGTTCTGCCGCTGGGGATCACCGAGCGCCTGGTGGCGCTGGCGTCCGAGGCGGTGCGCGAGCATCTGGTCAGCCGTCATGCGGTGGCCCCGGAAACGGCGATCCGGCTGGCGACCTATGCGCGGGAGCGGGCGACGGTCGACCTGATCGACGAGGCGCCCGCGGGCGCCGATCTGGCGACCTTCGTGGCCCAGCTGAACGCCAGGAAGGCCCTAACGGCGTCGCTGCTGCTGCGGGCGCTGGCGCGGGGCAAGATGGCGCTGTTCGAGCATGGCGTGGCGGAGCTGGCCTCGACGCCGCACAGCCGGGCCTGGCTGATGGTGCACGACGCGGGGCCGCTCGGGCTGAAGGCGATTTATGACCGCGCCGGCCTGCCGCCGCGCCTGTTCCAGGCGTTTCGCGCGGGCGTCGATACCTGGCGCCAGCTGACGGCGGAGGGCGGGGACCTGTCGGGCGAAACCTTCCGCGAGCGCATGCTGGAGCGGTTCCTGACCCAGCGGCCAAACGCCCCGCGCGACGACGTGGCCTATCTGATGGAACGCCTGGACCAGGCCCCCCAGGGCCCGGTCCGAATCCAGGCCGCCAACGCCGCCTGACCTACTCCGCCGCGATTGGCACGGCGTCGTTGGCCGTCTGCTCCTGGGCTTCCCACTCCTCGATCTTGCGCGCTGTGTATTCTGGCGAGCGCGTGAAGCGGGCGAGGGCACCATAAATCACGGGCACGACGAACAGGGTCAAAAGGGTCGCGAACATGGCCCCGGTGAAGATCACGACGCCGATGGTCTGACGGCTGCCGGCGCCCGCGCCCTGCCACAGCATCAGCGGAAGCGCGCCGAAGGCCGTGGCGATCGAGGTCATGATGATGGGGCGCAGGCGCAGCGCCGAGCTCTCGACAATGGCCTCCTTGATCGAGCGGCCCTGGTCGCGCAGCTGGTTGGCGAACTCCACGATCAGGATGCCGTTCTTGGCTGCAACCCCGATCAGGATGATGAGTCCGATCTGGGAGTAGATGTTGAGGCTGGACCCTGCCATCAGCAGGCCGAACAGGCCCCCGGCGGCCGCGAGCGGCACCGTCAGCATGATGACCGCCGGCGTGATCCAGCTCTCGAACTGGGCGGCCAGGACCAAGAACACGAGCAGCAGAGCCAGGCCGAAGGCGGCCGCGACCGCTCCACCCGCCTCCTGCTGGTCGCGCGCGGCACCGCCGTACTGCACGTTGACCACGCCCTGAGGCTGCTGGGCGACCTGTTCGTCCATGAAGGCCACGGCGTCGGCGATGGTCATGCCGGGGTTCAGGTCGGCCGAAAGGGTGATGGCGCGCTGGCGATCCAGACGACGACGGTCCGGCGTCGCGCCCGAGGTCTCGGTCGAAACCACGGAAGACAGCGGCACCAGCACGCCGTTGCCCGTTCCGACATAGAGCGTGTTCAGATTCGACAAGGATGAGCGGTCCTCGCGGTCGGTTTGCAGGATCACGTCATACTCCTGGCCGCCACGCAGATAAGTGGTGGCCCGGCGCGAGCCGAACATGGTCTCCAGCGTCCGGCCGATCTCCTGGGAAGAGACGCCGAGCGCCGCGGCGCGTTGCGGATCGACCTGGACCAGCAGGCGCGGCGAGTTCGGCTCATAGTTCAGGCGCGGGCGGCTGAAGCCGGGGTTGTCCTGGGCGGCCGCCAGAATGGGCTGCAGCCACTGGAAGATCTGGCTGTAGTCCGACCCTGTCACGACCACTTCGACCGAGTTGCCACCGCCGCCACCGCCGCGCTGGAAGGCCCCGGGCGTGGAGGCGTTGACCTGGGCGTCGACCTGTCCACGCAGCTTGCCATTCAGCTCCTGGGCGATCTCGTCGGCGGGGCGGTCGCGCTCGGACCAGTCCTTCAGGACCATCACCGCATTGCCCGAGTTGAAGCTGCCGCCGCCAAAGCCGGGCGCGGAGACAAGAAAGCTCTCGACTTCCCCGGCCTCGCGATACTCGGCGAGGATCGGCTCAAGTCCAAGCATGATGTCGCGCGTGTAGTCGAAGCCGGCACCCTCTGGTCCCTGGACACGAACGGTGACGCGTCCGCGATCTTCCGGCGGGACCAGTTCGTTGGGCAGCTTGAGGAACATAAGGGCCGCGCCCCCGGCCACGAGCAGCACAACGGCCGATACGCCAAAGACGGCGCCGCGCCTGCCCACCAGCATGTCCAGGGAGTTGGCGTAGGAGTTCTTCAGCTTGTCCATCGCGAAATCCACGCGACGGGCGACCCAGCCGCCGCCGGAGGCTGGCCGTAGGATCTTGGACGCCAGCATCGGCGACAGGGTCAGGGCGAGGAAGGCCGAGAAGGCGATCGCGGCGGCGATGGCGGCGGCCAGCTCCACGAACAGACGTCCGACGTAGCCGGGCAGGAACATCAGGGGCGCAAACACCGACAGCAGGACGATGGTCGTCGCCACGACGGCGAAAAAGACCTGGCGGGTGCCGCGTTCGGCCGCGACCAGCGGCGGTTCGCCATGGTCCAGACGCCTCTGGATGTTCTCGGTCACGACGATGGCGTCGTCCACCACCAGGCCGATGGCCAGAACCAGAGCCAGCAGGGTCAAAAGGTTCAGAGAGAAGCCGAGCGGTGCGAGGACGATGAAGGTCGCCAGCAGACAGATGGGTGCCACGATGGAGGGGATGATCGCCGCCCGCAGCGTGCCAAGGAAGATGAAGTTGACCAGCGCCACCAGTACCATCGAGATTCCGATGGTGATCCAGACCTCCTCGATCGCGTGCTTGGTGAACACCGAGTTGTCCGAGCCGACCACCAGTTCGGTCTCGGGTGGCAGGCTGCCGCGAATCTGCTCGACCAGGCTGGAGACGCCCTTGGAGATTTCCAGGTCGTTGGCCTGGGCCTGACGGGTCACTGCCAGGCCGATCTGATCCAGCCCGTTGCCCCGGAACAGCCGTCGGGTCTCTTCCGGCGCCTCTTCGACACGGGCGATGTCCCCCAGCCGGGTCACATAGACCGGACGGCCCTGGAGAGCGCCTTGCGCGCCCGATCCTGTCGGCTGGGCGCCGGTCGAGACGGCCCCGGAAGCACCGGCGGACTGGGACGAGGCGTTGCCGGTCGCCGTGATCGGCAACTGCGCGAAGTCCTCGGCCCGTGCATAGGTCCGGTCGACGCGGATGGTGTAGTTCTTGTCGGTGGATTCCAGGGCACCTGCCGGCAGCTCGACGTTCTGACGCGTCAGGGCCTGTTCGACCTGGGTCACGGTCAGGCCCCGCGCCGCCATGGCGTCCGGATCGAGCCAGATGCGCATGGCGTAGCGCTGCTCGCCATAGATCTGCACCTGGGCCACGCCCGGCACGGTCGCGAGGCGGTCCAGCAGATAGCGATCGGCGTAGTCGGTCAGCTCCAGCCGGTTCATCGTGGATGACCGCAGGAACAGGATCATGATCGGCTGACCGTCGGAATCGGCCTTGGCGACCTCCGGCGGCTGAGCCTGATCAGGCAGGTTCCCCTGCACGCGGCTGACCCGGTCGCGGACGTCGGAGGCCGCGACGTCGATGTCGCGACCCAGAGCGAACTCGATCGACACGTTCGAGCGCCCGTCGCGACTGGTCGAGTTGATGCGTTCGATCCCCTGGATGCCCGCGACCTGCTGTTCGATCGGCTCGGTGATCTGGTTCTCGATGACCTCGGCCGAGGCCCCGGCATAGCTCGTCGAGACCGAGACGATCGGCGGATCGACGTCCGGCAGTTCGCGCACGGGCAGGAAGAAGAAAGCGGCCGCCCCGATCACGCAAAGGACGATCGCGGCCACGGCCGCGAAGACCGGACGGCGAACAGCGACATCGGAGAGCATCATCGCGTAGCCGCCTGGGTTGGAGCGGGTGCCCGCCCGCCGGGTTCGGCGACGCTGATGGGGGCGTTGGGCTGGATGCGGTTCAAACCCGAGCCGACGACGCGCTCATTGGCGGACAGGCCCGCGACGATCTCAACGAAGCCGCCTTCCACGGCCCCGGGTTCGACTTCGACGCGCTGTGCCGTGGCTCCACGCTCGCCGGGGGCGATGCGATAGACGAAGGCACCGTCGCCTTCATACTGCACTGCGGATTCCGGGACCGACGGGCTTTGGCGCTGACCCTGCTGAATGCCGACGCGCATCAGCATGCCCGGGCGGATTCGGCCGCCGGGGTTGGGGAACTCGGCGCGCGCGGTCACAGCGCGGGTGGTCTCGTTGATGCGGGTATCGATCAGGGCGATCCGCCCCGAGAAGGTCTCGTTGCCGTACGCGTCTGCCGTCGCCGTGATCGGCAGGCCCTGGCGCAGCACGCTGAGATAGCGCTCCGGAACCGGGAAATCGACGCGGATCACGCTGATGTCGTCCAGCGTCGTGATGACGGCGCCCGGGCTGATCAGCGTGCCCGGCGTGACGGTGGAGAGGCCCAGCACACCGGAAAAGGGCGCCCGGATCGAGAGGTCGCCCCGGCGCGCTTCAGCGGCGGCCAGGATGGCCCGCGCGGTCTCGACCGCCGTCAGGGCGTCTTCGGCCGACACCCGCGGGGCGATGCCCCGTTCCGCCAGAGTGCTGAACCGCTCATACTCGCGCTCGGCCTGGGCGAGGTTGGCGCGCGCCTGGATGATGGATGCCTCTTCCTCCCCGGCCTGAAGCCGAACCAGCGGCGTTCCCGCGCTGACGCGCTGGCCGTCCTCGAACAACACCGCGGTGACAAGCTGTGACGTGGCGGATGTGATGTTCACCGACCGTCGCCCGCGCGCCACGCCCAGAACATCAATCTGATCGCTGAAGGGACGCAGCGTCACCACGGCCTCCGAGACCTGCTGGCCGCCGCGACCGCCGCCGGGTCCACCCGGACCACCGGGCCCGCGGCCGCCCTCGTCCTCAGCAAAGGCGACGCGCAGGACGGCCGCCACGATCATCAGACCGAGCACAACTGCGGCGACGATGAGGAAGAAGTGACGTTTGATCACAGGCGCGGGTCTCGTCGTGTGGGAAGGCTGTGGGCCATAACGCTTCCGTCGCGTCAGGCAATCTAAACAGTTTGTAACGTCTACCGTTCCGGTTTCCGTCGCGTCGTCCCGTCGCAGCTCAGAACCTGCGCCAGAGCGCCACCACGGGTCCTTCGGCCAGCGGCGTCTCCCGTCCTGCGACCGTTCGCCGCCAGCCCGCCTGAAGGCTCCAGCGACCCCAGTGTCGGACGACCGACGTCTCGGCCGCCAGCCATTGTGCCCCATCATCGTCCGTGACGCCACCGAAGGCCTGCGCCAGGACCATCCAGTCGTCGCCGAAGTGGCCCCCGACGGTCAGATCGGCGCGGACCTCGTCGGGCAGGCCGTCGCGCATCCGCCGCGCCGCCTGGACCTCCACGAAGGTCCGGCTCGGGCCCCATCGACCCGCGACAGGGGTCGGCGCGCCGAACCCCCTTCCGGCCGACACCCGTACCTCCCAGTCCTGCTCCCCGACGCCCGGTGCCGCATAGCCGGCGTTGCGACCGTCCCCGGCCCGGGCGTAGCCGGCGTAGAGGCTGACGGCCCCGCGATGATCGCGCCACGCCTGCCAGGTCAGGCCGATCTCGACCGGCCCGCGCCCGGCATAGTCGACGAAGGCGTCCTCTCCGGACTGCCAGTCGCCCTTGATCTGCAGCGTCAGCCGGTCGGTCAGCCCATATTCGGCGAACACCCCGACGGCCCCGTCCTCGCGCCGCGCGGGCAGGTCGGCCAGGGCACCGCCGGGATCGAAGCCCTCGGTCGCGCGCATGACCTCGGCCTTGGCGATGATCTGCGCCTTGCCTTTCGGCTGGGTCCAGGCCCCGGCATGGACCGCGGTCGCCGTCCCCGCGAGCGCGAGGCCCGCGAGGATGGCGATGCGCATCAGACGTCGTAGCCCGGCGACTTGCGGTCCAGCAGCCGGAGCGCGCCCGGCCAGGCCAGCGGCGCGACGAAGCCCAGGCCTCGCCCTTGCTCCTTGGTCTCGGCCTGGGCCGCGTCCGGGGCGAACAGAACGTGCTCTCGTCCGCCCGACAAAGCCGCCACCTGCTGGGCGCAGGCGCGCTCCAGGAAGAACATCCCGACCCAGGCCGCCGCCGCCGTCGGACCCACCGCCAGGGTGCCGTGGTTCCGCAGCAGCATCAGCGGCTTGTCGCCGAGGTCCGCGACCAGCCGCTCGCGCTCCTCGTGGTTCAGCGCCAGACCCTCATAGCCGTGGTAGGCCACCTGATGCTGCAACAGGCAGGCGTTCTGGCCGATCGGCAGCAGGCCTTCCTTCTGCGCCGCCACGCCGACGCCCGCCACCGTATGCAGATGGATGACGAAGTGCGCGTCCTCGCGCGCGGCGTGGATGGCCGAATGGATGGTGAAACCGGCCGGATTGATGAAGCTCTGCGTCTCCTGGACGATGTTCCCGTCCAGATCGACTTTCACCAGCGACGAGGCCGTGATCTCCTCGAAGTAGAAGCCATAGGGGTTGATCAGGAAGTGGTGCTCGGGCCCGGGCACGCGGGCCGAGATGTGGGTGAAGATCATGTCGTCCCACCCGTGCAGCGCCACCAGCCGATACAGCGCCGCCAGATCGACTCGCGCCTGCCATTCCTCGGCCGAGACGCGCGATTTCAGCGAAGGGGTCGAACCGTCGGCCATGATCGTCTCCTGGGGCGTGGCGATGAATGGCCGGACCGTCGCGCCAACCTTGGATTGGGTCAAGAACGGCCTTCGATTCAGGGTTCGTTAACCGAGTTTTCACGACCCGTGGCCAAGCTGAACAGCGTTCGGAGTTCCTCCGGCCGGAGCCGCCCGTGACCGCAGTCGTCCAGATGCAGACCTACCGCCACGACGAGGATACGGCGTCCAGCGCTTCTCGCCTTCTTGACCTGGCGCGGTCAAAGACAACGGAGGATCGCCGTCGTCTGCTGCTCGGCATCACCGCCCTGTGCGACGCGACACCACCAGGGACCGAGGCCTCGCCTCTGCTCGGCGACATCTTCATGATCCTGGCCCGCCAGGCCGAGCGCGATATCCGCAAGGCCCTGTCCGAGGCCCTGGCCCCCGCCGAATGGGCCCCGCCCGCTCTTGTGGCCATGCTGGCGCTCGACGAGATCGAGATCGCACGCCCGGTCATCGCCAGAAGTCCCTTGCTGAAGGATCAGGACCTGCTGCGTGTCCTGGTCGAGGCCACCGTCGAACATCAGATCGAGGTCGCCCGCCGTCCGCACCTCTCCAGCCAGGTCGCCGACGCCATCATCGACCGGGGCGAGCCCGCCACTTTGACCGCCCTTGCTGGCAATCGGACCGCCGAGGTCTCCGAGCGCGCGCTGGAACGCCTGATCGATCACTCCCGCCGGATCGCCGCGCTCCGTGCGCCCCTCACACGTCACCCGCGTCTGAACGACCAGCTCGCCACCCAGCTCTATCATTATGTCGGCCAGGCGCTGCGCGAAGCCATCGGCGAACGCTTTCGCGTCGATGAAGCGAAACTGGCCACCGCCATCGACACCGCGACGACGAAGGTTCAACCGCAGAAGGCCGAGCCCAAAGGAATCGAGGAGGCCGCCAGCGTCGTCGAGCGCGATGAAATGGAGCGCCGCCTTGTCGCCAAGCTGCAAGCGGGCGGTCAGCTTCGCGCCGGCTTTCTGATCCGCGCCGTGCGCGAAAAGCGCCTTGGCCTGTTCGAACATGGCATCGCAGCCCTGTCGGGTTTCACCCTCGCCCAGGTCCGCGCCGCCATCCTGCGCCCCTCGGCGGACGCGCTGTATCTCTTATGCGCCTCGGTCGGCATCGATCGCGCCGTCTTCCCGGCCGTGCTCGATGAAATCCGCAAGCTGTCGGACGGTTGGCCTGGCGAGGGCGACGTCGGCGTCCATGGCCGAACCAGCCTGCCTCCATCGGCCGCCGCCCGCGAGTTCCGCGCCCTGATGGGTCATATTGGCGAGTGATCGCGGCGCGCTCCGCCGTTTGACTTCGCCGGTCCCCTCGGTTCACCTCGCCGGGTGACCACTTCCTCTCCCCGCATCGCCGTCTGCGCCAGCGAACGGCCCGAGGCCCAGGCCGCGCGCGAGCGGCTGGTCGATCGCTATGGCTCCGTCCCTGAGGCCGAGGCCGATGTCATCGTCGCGCTGGGCGGCGACGGCTTCATGCTGGAGACGCTGCACACCAACCTGAGCCGCCGCACGCCGGTCTACGGCATGAACCGGGGCTCGGTCGGCTTCCTGATGAACGACTATGAGGAAGATGGCCTGATCGAACGCATCGCCGCCGCCGGGCGCGCCGTCATCCATCCGCTTCAGATGGACGCCTGGACCGAGGCCGGGCAGGCCCAGTCGGGTCTGGCCATCAACGAGGTCTCCCTGCTGCGCCAGACCCGCCAGTCCGCCAAGCTGAAGATCAGCGTGGACGGCAAGGTGCGACTGGAGGAACTGACGTGCGACGGCTGTCTGGTGGCCACACCCGCAGGCTCCACCGCCTACAATCTTTCAGCCCACGGCCCCATCATTCCACTCGACGCCCGCATGCTGGCCCTGACGCCCATCAGCGCCTTTCGGCCCCGCCGTTGGCGCGGAGCCCTGCTGTCGCATCGGGCGAGGGTGGAGTTCGAGGTTCTGGAAGCCGACAAACGGCCTGTCAGCGCCGTGGCCGACAGTCTGGAGATCCGGCGCGTCGTGCGCGTAGCGGTCAAGGAGCGTCGCGACATCGCCCTGACCATGCTGTTCGACGCCGGCCGCTCCTTCGAAGAGCGCGTGCTGGCCGAGCAGTTCACGGCCTGATTCGACCGGCAAACCGCTTGCGCTTTTCCGGATCAGGCTCCGGGTCACGGTTTCTTAGGGCGTTCGGTGCACTCTGCGGCAGACTAGTCTCTAGGAGCGTCCCGTGAGTAATCCGGCCCAGGTCATTCGTCCCCCGAACGTTCTCCGTGCCAAGGTCGGCGGTGGGTTCGGCGGCATCAACGCCGACGCCATCGCCAAGGCGGAAGAGGCGTTGAAGGCCATGTCGACCCAGTTCGGCCAGTGGCTGCAGGACGAGATTACCAAACTTGATGCCGCCCAGGCCGCGGTCCGAACAGAGGGCTACACCCCG
Organism: Brevundimonas sp. AAP58; assembly: GCF_001295975.1. Taxonomy (GTDB): domain Bacteria; phylum Pseudomonadota; class Alphaproteobacteria; order Caulobacterales; family Caulobacteraceae; genus Brevundimonas. Next base: position 34,558 of record NZ_LJHU01000041.1, read on the forward strand.
CAGACCGCTGAGGGCATCTATTTCCGCGCCCACGATCTGAAGGGGCTTGGAACAACCTATCAGTATCCGCTCGTCACGCGGCTGGCCGGCTCCTTGTGCAAGCTGTTGGACGATCCGGCCAAGCGTATGGGCGCGCCCCTCATGCTGATCGACGCCCACATCGACGCCATCCGCGCTGTCGTCCGTGACCAGATCCAGACTGACGACCATCCGACAGGCCGTGTCCTGGCCGAGACCCTGGAAGCCAAGGTCGCAGCACACCGCGCGGGTTAGACTCCGAGAGGGGCGAGCCTTTAGACTCGCGAGGCTGGGTTAGGCTCCACGGGAACGCTGGACAGTCTCATACCGCTCCCCTATAGACCCCGCTCCCGCGCCACCGGATTGCTCCGGAACGCTGCGCCTGGATAGCTCAGTTGGTAGAGCAGCGGATTGAAAATCCGCGTGTCGGTGGTTCGAATCCGCCTCCAGGCACCACACCCTCTCTTTTGGTCATCGCGCGACTTCAGACACCGGGTTCGGGGTCGATTAAACTAACGCCGAAATGCAGCACGGGTGCGACATTGCGGCTCTTCAGCGTGCCTTCTCGCCCAAGGGGCGAAAAGCGCCTTTGCGCCCTTGACGCTCTGGTATCGGTTCGCCAAAGGAGCTTGACCGCTTTCTTTGCGTGAGCGGCCGAACGCTTGCCGAATTTCAATTCCACGGTGTTCGACCACTTCGCCGAAGGGGCCCCGAACGGGGCAACCGGATGCGACAGAAGGCGTTTCGGCGTTCGGTCACTTTCGGCCGGTCGGCGGGACACAACCGTTTTCATTCTGGGCCGTTGCGCACTGACGCGCCTCGGCTCTTGGGTTCCACGAGTCAGACCAACAAGCAGGAACTGGCGACACATGCAAAAGACCAACATTCTTCTCGCTCTGGCCGGCGCCGCCGTCCTGATGGCGAGCTCGCCGGCTCTGGCCCAGGCCCCGGCCGCTCCGGCCGCTGAAGCTACGGCCGCCGCCGCCCCGGCCGCTGACGCTGCCGCTCCGGCTGCCGAAGCCACCTCTTCCGAGGACCCGACCACCGTCGCCGAAGCCGCGGGTGGTGGTCATGGCGGCAGCCTCACCCCGATCTCGATGTTCATGATCGCTCACCCGGTCGTGCAGGTCGTCATGATCGGTCTGCTGCTAGCCTCGATCTTCACGTGGACCCTGCTGATCATCAAGCTGATCGAGTTCGCGGGTGTGAACAGCAAGACCAACCGCTTCCTCGAGAACTTCCGTCAGGCCCGCACCATCGCGGACATGCGCAAGGTCGCGACCGCGGACGAGTATGACGGCAACCCGCTGGCCGACATGGCTGCCGCCGCCACCGAGGAAGTCGAACTGGCTCGCCAGTCGGGTCTGTCGGTCACGGGCGAGCACCGCGACAGCACGATCGCTCGCGCCAGCACTGCCGTCGCCGCGGTTCAGTCGGGCATCGCCGGCCGTCTGTCGGGCGGCCAGCAGTTCCTGGCCTCGACCGGTTCGGGTGGTCCGTTCATCGGCCTGTTCGGCACGGTGTACGGGATCATGAACTCCTTCATCGGTATCGCCGAGTCGAACACGACCAACCTGGCCGTCGTGGCTCCGGGTATCGCCGAGGCCCTGCTGGCCACCGGCATCGGCCTGTTCGCGGCCATCCCGGCGGTTATCTTCTATAACTACTTCAACACCCGCATCGCCGCCTATGGCACGCGCGCCGACGGCTTCCAGGCCGAGCTGCTGAACGGCATCTCGCGTCAGCTCGACAAGGGAGCATAACGCGGATGGCCGCCAAACTTTCAGGCGGCGGTGGCGGCAGGCATGTCGAACAGAACGCCGAGATCAACGTCACGCCGTTCGTCGACGTCATGCTCGTCCTTCTCATCATCTTCATGGTGGCGGCTCCGCTCGCCACCGTGTCGGTGGAAGTGAAGCTGCCGCGAGCCGTGGCCCCGCCGCAAGTGAACCCGCCCAAGCCGGTGTTCATCTCGATCCAGAACGACGGCGACGTCTTCCTGGGTGACTTCCGGTCAAGCCCGGCGGCGCTGGGTGATGACCTGAGGACGCAGATCCGGACGCGCAATCCTGAAGAGGAGCGGATCTACATCCGTGCCGACCAGCAGACGCGCTATGGTGACTTCATGCAGGTCATGAACGCCCTGCAGGACAACGGCTTCTACTCCGTCGCCCTGGTCGGCGAAGATACCACGCCGCAGTAGGTCCCCATGACAGACACACCCGTCGAGTATCATCGCAGCCGTTATGACGCCCCCAAGCGGAAGGGCTTCATGGGGGTCTCGCTGCAGGTATGGCTGATCGCGCTCGCGGTCGTCGCCATCATGTTCAGTGTTCTGATCTTCTATCTGCAGTCGGCCCGCTTCGAGCTGAAGGAGTTCAACTACACGGACGAAGCCGTGGACGTGGAGATCGTTGAACCGGTCCCTCCGCCTCCGCCTCCGCCGCCACCGCCGCCTCCGCCGGACACGCCCCCGCCGCCCAAGCTGCAGGTGCGGGAACCGGTCATCAACACCCAGGCCCCTCCGCCGCCGATCACGCTTCCGCTTGAGCCGACGAAGAAGGAGGACCGGGTCGAATACACGGGCCCGCCCGTGATCGTCCCCGGCCCGCCGCCGCCGCCGGCCCCGCCGGCTCCGGTCCGGCCTCCGGTGATCACCGACCCGAGCTGGTCCCGCCAGCCGGTGCCGGAGTATCCCGAGCGCGCTCTGGAGCGTGGCATCTCGGGTAGCGCGGATCTGAGCTGCACGGTCAACCCGAACGGCTCGGTCAGCGGTTGCACCGTGGTGTCGGAAACTCCGTCGGGTGCCGGCTTCGGTCGCGCGGCTCTGTCGGCAGCTCGCTCGGCCCGCCTGTCGCCCCGTTCGGTCGATGGTGTGGCCACCGGCGGTACGGTCCGGTTCACGGTCCGCTTCAACCTGCCGGATTGATCCTCGGATCGTTCACAACGACAGACGCCCCGGAGGGAGACCTCCGGGGCGTTTTTCTTTTCTGCCTTGTCGGGCTCCATGCTTGATCGCGGGACGGGCAGAAGCTAGACACGCGCCTCCCACACGCCCTTGGGCGTCATGTGCAGCCTTAGCTCAGCTGGTTAGAGCGCCGGTTTGTGGAGCCGGAGGTCCTCGGTTCGATCCCGAGAGGCTGTACCACTTCCTCCACCGCCGTCAGGCGTCCTCGGTCGATGCGTCTTCGCCCAAGGGCGCAGTATCGGCGACAGGTCGGTGCCGACACCGCTCGAGAGGCGTCTCCATAGCCTCGAGCGCTTCGACCGTCGCTCGGCGACCGGCCTCCACGACCGGATCGTAGACCTTCCAGTCACGGATGTCGGAGCCCTCGGGCATCGGCAGGATCAGGAGGTCCGCCTCGGCGCGGGTGTCGTCCATCTCGGCGTCCGTGGTGATCGTGGCCGAGCGCATCAGGATGGACACGATCGGCGGCCCCTTCTTCCAGGCCCCTGAGGCGATCCAGCGCCACCAGGACGGCGGGTTTTCGAGCGCATGCGGGTCGACGCCGCGCGCCTGTGACATGTCCACGCCGATGATTGGCCCGGCGTTCAGCTGGCGCATCACGTCGGTCGGGAAGTTCTTGATCACGGCCCCGTCGACCAGCACCTGGCCGTCCATCACGACTGGCGGCATGACGCCGGGGATGGAGATCGATGCGCGCATGGCCCGGCGCAGCAGCCCGCGCCGATGCACCTCGACGCGGCCTGTGGTCAGGTTCGACGACACGGCGAAGAAGGGGAGGGGCATGTCGGCAATGTCGACGTCGCCGTAGGCTTCCTCCAGCAGACCGGCGACCTTCTTCGCCCGCGTCATCGCGATCATGGGAAAGGCGAGGTCCGACAGCGGGTCAGACTTGACGAAGGCGCGGCGGATGCGGGCGTCCAGCTCTTCGTCGGTCCAGCCGAGCGCGGGTCCGGCGGCGATCACCGCCCCCATCGAGGCCCCGCCCAGGAAGTCGAAACAGATTCCGGCCTCGTGCAGGGCCTTGATAGCCCCGATGTGGGCATAGGCCCGGGCCCCGCCGCCGGACAGGACCAGGCCCACGGCCGTCCCCGTGATGATCCGGGCGATCCGGCCGGCATCGTTCGCGTCGCCTTCGACCACGTGGAACCAGCGTCCGGGCTCGACCGCGTCCAGCCAGACCCGGGTGTTGGCCGGCCGCCGCATCCGGGGATCGCGCAGCAGGATCAGATCGGTGAACTGCTGCAGACCGTGCGCGGTCTGTGCCGGAATGGATTTTGGTGGCGCGGTCAGGGCGTCGCCGACCACGAACAGCCGGTCGACCTGGCGGGCGCAGAGATTGGCCCAGGAGGGCTCGTCCAGTTCGGCGACGTAAAGGACAAAGTCGTGGGTGTCCTCCATGCGGGAGAACCAGTCCGATGCCGAGGACAGGGCCGAGTGGTCGATGACCTCGCAGGTGAAACCCTGTGCCTCGATCTGGGCGGCGACCCGCTCGACGAAGGCGCGGATCGGCCGGGCGCGCACGGAGATGAAGCCGAAGACGGACGGGTCGGTCTGGCCGGGCGCCCGTTCGCGGGCGCGTTGCAGCATCAGGCGCGACAGCTCGATCATGACTTCGGGCCGTGTCCGCACCGCCTCGAAAAAGTCGGCGCGCGGAAGGGCGAGGATCTCGGAATCGCGCAGCGCCACGACGCTGGCGGAGTGAGGCGTTCCGGCGATCAGGGCCATTTCGCCGACTGGCTCTCCCGGCTTGATGACGCCCAGGAACTGCGGCGTGTGGCCGTCCTCCTGCCGGAACACGCCCAGTCGGCCGGAGCGGACCAGATAGAGGCTGTCAGCCTCTTCACCGGCCTGGAACAGCAGTTCGCCGCCGGTCAGTGCGAACCAACTGGCCCGGGTGTTGCGGTCCTCGAAGACCTTGGCCAGCGCCGCTTCCAGAGTGTCGGGGCGATGAGGCGCCATGATCGGGTGTCGCCGGGCTGTGGCGCGGGGTTACCGCACAGGTCGATGGACCGAGTTAGAGGCGCTTTGGCGGCCGGTGCAAGGGCTCAGACCTGCCGCCGGAAGGCCGCGCCGTCGGCGTCGAACAGATGAGCGCGATCGGGCGCGATCCGCAGGGACAGGGCCTCGCCCACCGCGACCCGCACTTCGCCGGGCAGCTGGACGGTCAGGGTCTCGGCCGATCCCGCCACGGTGGCGTAGGCATAGGTGGCGGCACCCAGGCTCTCGACGAAGGTCGCGGTCGCGGCAACGGCATCGCCGGGACCATCGAGGCTCAGATGCTCGGGCCGGACGCCGAGCTGGACCGGCTGGCCGACCCGGGCCCCGGCTGCATCGACGCCCACCCGGACGGTCGCGCCGTCGGCGAGGCGAACGGTGGCCCCGGCCACCGAAGCCTCGACGATCTCGGCCGGGATCAGATTCATCTTGGGGCTACCGATGAACTCAGCCACGAAGCGGGTGCGGGGGTGATCATACAGCTCCAGCGGAGCGCCGACCTGTTCCACGACGCCGCCATTCAGCACCACGATCCGATCGGCCAGCGTCATGGCCTCCACCTGGTCGTGGGTAACGTAGATCATGGTGGTTTTCAGCCGCTGATGCAGGGCCGCGAACTCGTAGCGCATGCGAACCCTGAGCGCGGCGTCCAGGTTCGACAGCGGCTCGTCGAACAGGAAAACCTGCGGCTCGCGCACGATGGCCCGGCCGATGGCGACCCGCTGACGCTGGCCGCCGGACAGGGCCTTCGGTTTGCGATCGAGGTAGTCCGAGATGTTGAGGATATCGGCGGCGGCGGCCACTCGCCGGTCGATCTCGGTCTTCTGCGTCTTCGCGAGCGTCAGGCCGAACGCCATGTTCTGGCGCACCGTCATGTGCGGATAAAGCGCATAGGACTGGAACACCATGGCGACGCCCCGATCGGACGGCGACAGGGCGTTGACGGTGCGGCCGCCGATGGCAACCTCCCCGGTGTCGGGCTCTTCCAGCCCGGCGATGGCTCTCAGCAGGGTAGACTTGCCACAGCCGGACGGACCCACGAACACCACGAACTCGCCGTCGGCGACATCAAGATCGACGCCCTTCAGAACAGGCGTCGCGCCAAAGCTCTTGGTGATGCCGCGAAGGGCGACCTCGGCCATACTGTCGTTCCGTCCCGCTTATCGTTGGGTGGACCGTAAACGGTTACAGCAACCAGGCAACTCCTCAGCCGGTGGGGAAAGCTTAGCCGCGCGCCTTGTTGCCCTTGAAGGTCTTGGGGCCGGTCTTGGGTTTGCCGGTCCAGGGACGGTCGCCGGCGGCGGAGGCGGGCTTGGGCGTCCAGGGCTTCTTGGCGGACTTGGGCTTGTCGACCCAGGGCTTCTTGCCCTCGGGGACCGGGGCGTCCTTGGTCCGCTTGACCCATTTGGGCCTGGCCTCGGACGCGGCGGGCGCGGCGGCGGTTTCTGCGGGACGGGGCGTCCAGGGCTTCTTCGATGGCGGGCCGTCGGCGCGGGGCGGGCGAGGGTTGCGGGCCGGGCGGTCGCCGTCGTCTCGGCGGGGCTTGTCGAAGCGGCGCAGCGACTTTTCGCCGGGGCCGGGGGCGACAGCATCCGACACGGTCACGCCGTCCTCGGTCGAGGCGGCGACGGCCGCGCGGAACTTCGCCTCGGCGGATTTGGTGATCTCGAACTTGGTCTCGCGCTCGAAGATCTTGATGGAGCCGACGTCGGGCTTGGTGACGTGGCCGAGGCGGCAGATGGTGGGCAGGAGCCACTTGGGATCGGCGTTCTTGTCGCGCCCGATGTTGATGCGGAACCAGACCATGTCGCCGCCACGCGCGAAGTCGGTCAGGGGGCCGTCACGCTGGCCGCGCTCATTCACGCCGGACGACTGGGCGCGCTTCATGCGCTCGTCGTCGTAGACGTCTTCGGGCGATGGCAGCTTTTGGCGGTACAGGCGGATGAGCGACGCCGCGATTTGCTCCGGCGTCGAGCGCTCCAGCAACTGACGGCCGAGCGCCAGGGCTTCCTCGTCCTCGACCGGGGCGGTCAGGGCGGGATCGGCGAGCAGGCGTTCGCGGTCCTTTTCCAGGATCATCTCGGCGGTCGGCGGGCCCTGCCACTCGGCCTTGATGGCGGCCGACTGGAGCATCAGCTCGACCTTCCTGCGGCGCGTGTAGCTGACCATCAGGACCGAGACGCCCTTCTTGCCCGCCCGGCCGGTGCGGCCCGAGCGGTGCAGCAGGGTAGCCTTGTTGACCGGGATCTCGGCGTGGATGACGAGGCCGAGGTCGGGCAGGTCGAGGCCGCGCGCGGCGACGTCGGTGGCGACGCAGACGCGGGCGTGGCCGTCGCGGAGCGCCTGCAGCGCCTCGGAGCGGGCGCCTTGCGTCAGCTCGCCGGACAGGCCGACGACGGAGAAGCCGCGTTCGCGCAGCGAGCTCGTCAGGTGCTTCACCCGCTCGCGGGTGTTGGCGAAGACCAGCGCGCCGGGCGCCTCGAACCAGCGCAGCACATTGACGACGCCGAGCTCGACCTCGTTGGGGGCGACGCGGATGCAGCGGTACTCGATGTCGCCGTGGGGGGCGTTCTTCTGGGTGGTGTCGATGCGGATGGCGTCGCGCTGATAGGTGCGGGCCAGGTCGACGATGTCGCGGGCCAGCGTCGCCGAGAACATCAGGGTGCGCCGGTTCTCCGACGGAGCGGCGTCGAGGATGAAGGTCAGGTCCTCGGAGAAGCCCATGTCGAGCATCTCGTCGGCCTCGTCGAGCACGACGGCCTTGAGGCGGGTCAGGTCCAGCGCGCCGCGCGAGAGATGGTCCTTGAGGCGGCCCGGCGTGCCGACCACGATGGCGGCGCCGCGTTCCAGCACGCGGCGCTCGGCGCGGGGGTCCATGCCACCGACGCAGGTGGCGATGCGGGCCCCGGCCTTGCCGTAGAGCCACTCGAGTTCCTTGGACACCTGAAGCGCCAGTTCGCGAGTCGGGGCGATGATCAGGGCGCCGGGCGCGCCGTTGTCCTCGATGCGGTCGGCGTCGCCCAGCAGGGTGGTGGCCAAAGCCAGGCCGAAGGCGACGGTCTTGCCCGAGCCGGTCTGGGCGCTGACCAGCAGGTCGCGGCCTTCCTCGGCCTCCAGGACGGCGGACTGGACAGGGGTCGGCTCGTCATAGCCGCGTTCGGAGAGCGCGCGGTCGAGCGCGGGATGACTGGCGGGGAAGGGCATGGGGGTCTCGTAGGGCGCCGGGCGGTGAAACGCGAGGGGCGCGGTCGTTATGGGCCGGGGCCTATGCGCCGCGATCAAGGCCGAAATGGGGGGAGGGCGCCGGAATCTGACCGTCGTTCGCCCACCCGGTGACAGCCCTCCCGTCCGCATGCATTGTCCAGTCGTCTTTCGGGGGAGAGTCGTATGCGCAAGCTTCTGTTTTTCAGCGCACTTTCGCTATCGTTGGCGGCGTCTCCGCTCATGACGCCAGCGGCCTTGGCGCAGCAGCTGAGACCGGGCGGCGAGGTGCGGGGAGAACTGGCCCGGGGCGATGACCGGCTGGGCTCGGGCGAGTTCGTGGACATCTATGAGATCCAGGGACGCGCGGGTGAAACCCTGCGCGCCACGATGCGGTCCGACGACTTCGACACCTATCTGATGATCCGTGGACCCGGCGGCTTCTCGGAGGACAACGACGATGCGGACGGCACCAACTCGGCGCTGGATGTCCGCCTGCCTTCAAACGGAACGTATTGGCTCAGCGCAACCAGTTATCAGGCTGGCGAGAGCGGGCGCTATGTGTTGCGCCTGGACGCGGCCGGAGCTGGCGGGCAAGCGCAGTTCCGGCGGGATCGGGACAATACCGGCGGCGGGACGCTGAGGCTCGATGTGCTCTCGGCCGGTGTCCTCGCCCAGGGGGACCGACGGCTGAACAGTGGGGAGTTCGCCGACGATTGGACCCTGCCTGTGCGCCGTGGAGAAAGCTACACGGTCCGGCTCTCGTCTGCGGATTTCGACACATATCTGATGCTGCGTGGCCAGGGGCTGTCGGAGGACAATGACGACGACACCCGCCAGCGGGGCACGACCAACAGCGCACTCACCTTTACGGCGACCGACGATGGCGAAGTCGACATCGCCGCGACCAGCTTCGAGCCGGGAGAGGTCGGGCGCTACCAGATCGTGGTCGAACGCAATGGAGCTCCGGGACGAGCCGCTTCAGGCTCGAGGACTCCGTCAGAGTTCCGACCGCTCGACCGCCAGACTGATGGGATGATCCAGGTCGGCCAGACGGTCAGCGGCAGGCTGGCGCGAGGCGATAGACGGCTCCAGAGCGGGGAATACATCAACGTCTGGACGCTGCGCGGACGGCGCGGGCAGACGGTGGATCTCAGGCTGACGTCCTCGGCGTTCGACCCTTACCTTGCAATCCGCGGGCCGGGCGGCCTGTCGGACTTCAACGACGACGATCCGGATGGTGGCGGTTCGTTCAATAGTCGTCTGATTGTGACCCTGCCGGCCGACGGCGACTATGAGGTCACTGCGACCAGCTATGCGCCGGGGGAAGAAGGAACCTATCGCTTGGCGGCGATCGCGGCGGACGGGCGCTCGGCCCCGAGCCGCCCGAGCCAGCAGTCCTATGTCGAGGATGGTCGTGGACGTCAGGCTCTGGAGAGTGGATCGATCCAGCTAGGCCAGACCGTCGGCGGCTCCCTGCAGGCCGGTGACGACCAGCTATCCAGCGGAGAATATGCCGACAGCTTCACCTTCGTCGGACAGCGCGGGCAGAGGATCGCGGCAGAGCTGACCTCATCAGCTTTCGACGCTTACCTAATCCTGCGAACGCCCGGCGGCGAGCAGCTCGATAACGACGATGCTGACGGCACCAACAGCCGGATCGATACTGTTCTGGCCGAGGATGGCGAGTATGTCGTGCAAGTCACGTCCTTTGCGCCCGGGGAGACCGGCTCGTACCGCTTCAGCCTGGTCCCCTCGATGGGAACGACGCGGCAGGCGGCGGTGCAGGGCGGCGCACGGGTTCACGCGGTCATGGTCGGCATCTCGGACTATGGCGGCACCGCGAGCGATCTGTCCTACACCGATGAGGACGCCGAGAAGCTGGCGGAAACGCTCCGCCGCGGGGGAGTCCTGGCACCGGAAAGCGTCGTCCTGACCAATGCGCAGGCCACGGTCGCGGGGGTGCGCCAGGCCTTCGAGCAGGTGGCGCGCGAGGCCGGACCGGACGACCTGTTCCTGTTTTTCTTCTCGGGCCACGGGGTCCAGCGGGAGGGAGGCCCCAGCGGAGACGAGCCGGATGGCCGCACTGAAACCATCGTGCTCCGGGACGGCGAGATCACCGACGCCGAGATGGGTCGGATGTTCGCCACGCTCAACACGCGGTTGTCGCTGCTCGTGCTCGACAGCTGCTTCTCTGGCGGGTTCGCGCGCAATGTCGTGGACCGACCGGGCGTGATGGGCCTGTTCAGCTCGGAAGAGGACCTGACCAGCTCGGTTGCCGACAAGTTCGAGGCAGGGGGTTACCTGTCCCACTTCCTGCGCGCCGGGTTGGCGGGTGCCGGGGATGTCGACGGTGACGGTGCGGTGACAGCGGGGGAACTGTCGACTTACCTTCGCCGCCAGTTCGTGGCGGAGGCGTCCGGCATCGAGGCCGAGACGCTCGAAGGCCAGCGCAACTACCAGAACCTGGTCATAGATCGGGGCGGGGTGCAGGTGGACGACATCGTGCTGAGGCTGAGCGGTCGGGGCTCAGCCCAGGGCGCGCCCTAGAGGCTACTCGGCGTCGGGCTGACGTTCGGGGCGGGTCACCTCGAAAGCGTCGACCGCCATGCAGGCCGCCTCGACAGCCTGAAGGCGTGGCCAGCGCAGTTCGACGCCGAACCGCCGGGCGTTGGCCATCTGGGGGACCAAGAGAACGTCCGCCAGGGTGGGGCGATTGCCGAAGGCAAAGGGGCCGTCGCTGTTCGCGATCAGCGCCTCCAGGGCGTCGAAGCCGTCAGCGATCACGCGCCGCGCCCAGGCCTGACGCCCGGCCTCGTCCTGGCCCAGCGCCTCCAGCGCCTTGAGGACGCGCAGGTTCTGGACCGGATGGATGTCGCAGGCGATCGCCTGGGCGAAGGCCCGGACCTGCGCCCGCTCGACGGGATCACTGGGCAGCAGGGGCGGATCAGGCAGCACCTCGTCCAGATACTCGCAGATCGCCAGGGACTGGGTCAGGACCGTGCCGTCGTCCAGCACCAGACTGGGGATCAGGCCCTGGGGATTGATCGCGCGATAGGCCGGCGACAGCTGCTCGGCGCGACGCAGGTGCTGAAACGCCAGTTCGGCCTCGACCCCCTTGAGCGCGAGCACGATGCGGACGCGCCAGGCCGCCGATGACCGGAAATAGCTGTGCAGGATCATGGGCTCACGCCTCCTGCGGGCCAATGACGACTTGGAGCGGTTCCAGCCCCGCGATCTCCCCGATCAGGGTGTCGCCGATGGCCACCGGTCCGACGCCCGACGGCGTGCCGGTGAAGATCAGATCGCCCGGTTCCAGCCGATAGAAGCGCGAGACATGGGCGATGACCTCCGCCACCGACCAGATCATGTCGCCCAGGTCGCCGCGCTGGGTCTCCACCCCGTTGCGCGACAGGGTGATCGCGCCGGCCGAGGCGTCGAACCCCGGTCCCGTGCGGATCACGCCCAGGGGCTTGGACTGCTCCACATTCTTGGCCACGTCCCAGGGCCGACCGGCGGCCTTGGCCTCGGCCTGAAGGTCGCGCCGGGTCATGTCGAGCCCGACGGCATGGCCGTGAACCAGCGACAGGGCCTGGTCGACCGGCACCGCGTGCCCGGACGCTCCGATGGCGACCACCAGCTCGACCTCGTGATGGTAATCGGCGGTCCCGGCCGGATAGGCGATGGTCCCGCCGCCCGGCACGACGGTCTCGGCCCAGGCCGTGAAGAAGAAGGGCGGCTCCCGGTCCGGATTGGCTCCCATTTCGCGGGCGTGCGCGGCATAGTTGCGACCGATGCAGAACAGACGCCGCACCGGAAACGGGCGGCCGCCCGAGGTCGGGGCCAGCACGGGAGTTGGGAGCGGGAATGCGCTCATGAGGGCATCTCTGCGAAAGGTCGACAGGCCTGCCCATAGACCAGACGCCGCCCCGTGTCTCGGCCCGCGCCGCCCTCGCGGTCGCCCGCGCCCGGGCCCTCGCGCTGACGACCGCCGTACGCGCAAGACGGTGAACGGGGTGGTGACCTGGACCCTGTGGTCGGTCGCGGAGCTGCCCGCGGATCGGCACGCCGCTGTCCGGCGCTGACGCCCCGCGAGGAAAATCGCCTGATCGAGGCCGACGACGCCGTTTTGGAACTGGAAGATCAGATCGCCGCGATCGAAGCCGCCGAAGCCCCGACCCCGGAGCAGATGGCCCAGCTGCCTGAGCGGCGCGGGTGCCTTGAGCGTGAAAGCGCGGTTATGGAACGCCTGACGGCCAAGCGGGACCGCCGAAGCGAGCACTGTCAGGCGAAGACACGCCGCTCACGTCAGGCTAGCTTGACCGTATGAATCATGGTCGGGGGGCCGGGTGAGCGCGTTCGAATACGTCTTCGCCTTCTACAGTCTGATCCTGGGTCTCGCTGCGGCAGAGGTCGTGTCCGGTTTCGCGGACATGTGGCGCGACCGGCGAAGGATAGAGGTCGGCTTCTGTACGCCGGTCCTGGCCCTATGTGTCCTGTTGGGCATCATGAACACATGGATCACGTTCTGGGCCTATCGAGAGATCCTGGAGGTCGGGGCCGAGTTCATGCTGGTCACCGCCCTGACAGCGCTCCCCTATGTCTTCATCGCTCGGCTGATGTTCCCGCGCGAAGGCCAGGGCGTCTCTCTGGAGGAGCATTTCTTCGAGCATCGGCGGTTCATGCTGATCGGGGTCGCCGCGCCGGTCATCGTGGGTCGGGTATGGGCTCTGGTCGACGGTAGGGGATACCCGGGCGGGTTTGAGGGCGCCTACTTTGCCATCCGCATCCTGATCCCGCTGGCGCTGCTCTTCACCGCGAACCGGCGGGTGAACAGGATCGGCCTTGCACTCATCCCCTTCGTGCAGATCGCGGGCTTGTTCCGGTGAGCACCTTCGAGTTCTCCTTCACCTTCATTGGCCTCGTCGCGGGACTGGCCGTGGTGGAGCTGGTCGCGGGCGTGGGGCGGCTGGTGCATGAGGGGCACCGTATCCGCGTTGGCTGGCTGACGCCGCTCCTGGCCATCTTCATGGTCATCGACGTCGCGACCTTCTGGAACCAGTCGCTGATCCTGAACCAGAACGCCCCGTACAGCATCGCTCTGCTGATGCTGGGGCTGACGACGAGCGGCTTGCTCTACCTCGCCGCCACCCTCGTCTTCCCGCGCGAGATCGAGGACGGCCTGGACCTCGACGCCCACTACTGGCGCCACCGACGCCTCATCTTCAGCCTGGTTGTCGCCGCCAAGGTACTGAACTTCAGCCTCGCGGCCGTGCTAGTAGCGGCCCAGGCACCGGAGGCCCTCTGGGGCTTTCTGCGGCTGATGGTGATGTTCGCGAGCCTGGCGCTCCTCGCCGCCTTCCTGCCCAAGGGACGTCTCGCCGCCCTGGCCTTTCTCGCCCTCTTCGCGATGGACGCGCACCTGGTGATTTCCGACGCCTTCCTCCTTGCGCAGGGTGGAGCATGGGACCTCGGCAGCGCTTCTCCGGAGGACACCCGTTGAGCGACTTCGAGTTCTTCTTCAGCTTCTACGGCCTGCTTCTGGGCCTGTCGGTCGCCGAGCTGACCGGCGGGTTCGCGCGGCTGCTGCATGAGCGGCATCGGGTGCGGTTCGGCTGGCTCACGCCGCTTCTGGCGCTGTTCGTGGCGATCGATCTGGCGACGTTCTGGAACCAGGCGTGGCGGTTCTTTCGAGACGCCCCGTTCAATCCGGCCCTGTTGCTGGTCGGTCTGGTGATCGCCGCGACCTTCTATGTCGCGGCCAGCGTAACCTTTCCGCGCGTGACGGCGGAGGGCGTGGAGACGCGGATCGACCTCGATGAGCACTTCTGGGCGCATCGGAGGGTCGTTTTCGGCTGCGTGCTGGCGGCCAATGCGATGGTATGGATTCTGCTGGGCCTGTTGGCACTGGCGGATCCCGCATGGGCTGCGTTCTGGACGCCCCGGATCATCTTTGGCGTGATCCTGTTCGCCGCGGGCAATCTGGCGGCGGCGTTCGCGCCCCAGCGATGGCTGGTGATCGGATCGTTGGTCGTCGTGCTGGCCTATACCCTGTGGAACATGATGCGGGCGGGGGCCCAGCTGATCGCATCGGGGACCTGGTCGCCAGCGGTCTGATCCGCCCTTGCCAGATCGGTCCCGCCAGACGACGAAGGGCCATGCGCCCTATCCTGATCCTCGCGGCCGTCGCCGCCCTCTCCAGTAGCGTGAGCCCCGCCATGTCCCAGAACGTCCCGAACGCAGCCCCGTGGGACCAGGCTTTCTTGCCTCCCGCTCTGGCCTGGGACGGCGCGAGCCGCAGCCTGTTGGCGGACGCCGCCAATCCCTGGATCACCGACTTCGAGCGCGATCCGGAGCGGAACCACAGCCCCGACTACGCCGCCACCCGCGCCTGGTTCGACCGGCTGGACGCGGCGTCCGAGCTGATCCGCATCGAGGCGTTCGGCGTCTCGCCGGAGGGCCGTCCGATCTATGCCGTCATCGCCAGCCGCGACGGGGCGACGCTCGATCCCTTCAAGCCCGTGTTGCTGGCTCAGGCCGGCATCCATCCGGGCGAGATCGACGGCAAGGACGCCGGGATGATGCTGCTGCGCGACATCGCCTTCGGCGACAAGGGCGGGCTGATCGACGACGTCAACCTGGTGCTGATCCCCATCCTGTCGGTCGACGGCCATGAGCGGGCCAGCGCCTATTCCCGCCCCAACCAGCGGGGGCCGCGCATCCAGGGTTGGCGGAACACCGCCACCAACCAGAACCTGAACCGCGACTTCCTGAAGCTGGATCAGCCCGAGATGCGGGCGCTCCGGGCCTTCATGAACCGGCTGGATCCGGACCTGTATCTCGACATCCACGTCACCGACGGCATGGACTACCAGTACGACATCACCTTCGGATTTAACGGCGAGGACGGGGTCTATTCCCGCTCGCCGGCGATCTCGGAATGGCTGGACGACCGCTTCAAGCCGGCGATCAACGCGGCGCTGGAAGAGCAGGGGCACATCCCGGGCCCCTTGGTGTTCGGCGTCAATGATGAGAATCCGCGCGCGGGCTTGTCGGATGGCGGTCTGGGCGAGCGCTTCTCCAACGGCTGGGGCGCGGCGGCGCATGTGCCGACGGTCCTGATCGAGAACCACAGCCTCAAGCCCTATGAACAGCGCGTCCTTGGGACCTATGTCCTGATCGAGGCCTCCCTGCGCCTGCTGGCCGAAGAGGGCGCCGCCGTCCGCTCCGCCATCTCCGCCGACCGGGCGCTGAGGCCCGCCGAGATTCCCGCGAATTTCGTCCCCGATCCGACGCCGCTGGAGACCCGCGCGTTCCGGGGCGTACTCTACGAGACTTACGAGAGCCCCGCGTCCGGCCGGACCGAGATCCGCTGGCTGGGCCGGCCCGATCCCCAGCTGTGGCAGGTGCCCTTCTTCGGATCGCGCCCCTCGCTCACCTTGCGCCGACCCACCGCCTACTGGGTGCCCGCCCACCGCGCCGATCTGATCGAGCGGCTGCGCATCCACGGGCTGCAGATGGAGACGTTGGAGACGCCGAGGACCGTTTCGGTTTCCATGCTTCGTCTGGTCGATCCCGTCATCGCCACCCGCGCCAACGAGGGCCACGTTCAGATGAGCGTCCAGACGGTGGAGGCGGAACAGCGCGACTGGACCTGGGCGCCCGGCTCCGTGCGCGTGCCAACGGATCAGCCGCTCGGCGACATCGCGGTCCTGCTGCTGGAACCGCAGTCCAACGAGAGCTTCTTCGCCTGGGGCCTGGTCCCGGAGGTCCTCAGCCGCGTCGAGTATATCGAGGGCTATGCCATCGCGCCGCTGGCCGAGGCCATGCTGGCGGCCGATCCGGCGCTGAAGGCCGAGTTCGAGGCGAGGCTGGCCGCCGACCCGGCCTTCGCGGCGAACGGGGATGCGCGGCTGCAGTGGTTCTATGAGCGCACGCCGTTCTATGATGACCGCTACCGACTCTATCCGGTCGGTCGGGAGGGCTGAGCATGATGATCGACGGGACCCTGAGCGGCGCGGAGGCGGCGGCGCTGTGGAGCGGGCTGCTGCTCCTGCTGCTGGTGGTCCTGTCGATGCGGGTGGCGCTGGCGCGGCGCTCGCGGAGGGTGTCGCTGGGCGACGGCGGTGATCCCGATCTGGCGCTCAAGAGCCGCGTGTTTGGCAATGCGGCGGAGTACATCCCGGTCGGTGTCGCGGCCATGGCCATCCTGGCGACGCTGGGCATGCCGGCGGTCGGCATCCATATGGTCGGCGCGCCGCTACTGCTGGGACGCGTGCTGCACGCGGCGGGTCTGCGCGGGGACCGGGCCACGACGGCGCGAGTCTTCGGCATCTTGCTGACCTGGCTGTCGCTGTTCCTTGCAGCCCTGATGCTGGTCGTGCACGCCTTCATCGCGCCGCATTGAAACGCGGCGGCTAGTCCGCGTCCCAGACGAAGTCCCTGTCGATCCAATCGCCGAGCCGGCCGTTGGGCCGCGCCAGGGCGTGGACGCGCTCCATCTCCTCGGCCGACAGCTCGAAGTCCCAGATGTCGAAGTTCTCTGCGGCCCGCTCCGGCTTCACGGTGCGCGGAATGGCGATGACGTTCTGCTGGATCAGCCAGCGCAGGGTCACCTGGCCTGGCGTCTTGCCGTGCGCCGCCGCGATCTCGCCGATCACGGGATCATCGGCGATCTGGCCCTGGGCCAACGGCGACCAGGCGGTGATCGAGGACCCCAGCTCCGCCGCCGTCGCCCGCAGCGTCTTGAGCGACAGATAAGGGTGGTATTCGACCTGGTTGGTGATGATCCGGGCGCTCGATGCTGCCTGGGCCTGGCGAAACTGGGCCGCTGGATAGTTGGACACGCCGATGGACCGGGTCAGGCCCCGCTCCATCGCCTCGTTCAGAGCGGCGATCGTATCGGGGATCGACGGCTTCACCTTGGGCCAGTGCAGCAGCAGGAGGTCAGGCGTGAAGCCCAGGCATTCTGCCGACTCTTCGGCCTGGGCCAACAGGTGGTCGCGCTGGAAATGGGCGACCCAGATCTTGGTCGTCAGCCAGATCTGGTCGCGTGGCACGCCGGAATCGCGGATACCATCGCCGACCGCCGCCTCGTTCTTGTAGATCCAGGCCGTATCGATATGGCGGTAGCCGATGCTCAGGGCCTCGGCGACCATGCGCCGCGCGTCCGCCGGCTCCAGCTGCCAGGTGCCGAAGCCGAGCAAGGGGATGGTCAGACCGTCGACGGTGATCGTGGCTTGGTCGGTCATGGCGGACTCCAGCGTCGTTCGGGGAAGAGGCCGGATATAAGCCGGGCCGAGCGCCTCGCCAGTCTCAGCCAACCATCAGCCAGTCCGCGATTTCGTCCCAGACCGGTTCCATGCCGCGCCGGAACATGCCCTCGTGGCCGACCCGGGCGACGCCGTAGTCGGCTGGTCGACGCACGACCAGCTCGGATGGCGCGTTCGGATAGACCTTCAGCATGTCCGGCCCGGTGCGAGTGTTGGCGATCGGATCGTCGGTGAAGATCCATGACCGGATCGGCGCGGTCACCTCGGCGAAGTGGTTGGGCTGGAGCTCGGTCAGCAGCCGCTCGCCGAAGTATCGCGGATCGTGGCACCACTTCCGCCACGGCAGGAACACCCCGCGCGGCAGGTCGGCCCCCCGCCACAAGCCGCCGCCCTTGATGTAGCCATGGCGCGCCAGGCTGAAGGGGCCATACCCCCACCAGAAGAACAGCTCGACCGGGTTGTAGCTCAGCGGGTGTTTGCGCCAGTAACCCGAGCCGACGGCGACGAAGGCATGGCGCCGTATCTTGGCGTGGTTCGGCATGAAGCCGGCGAAGTGGCCGCCCACGCTGTGGCCGACATGGGTGACGGGCAGGCCGGGGGCCTCGGCGATCAGCGCCTCGAGCGCGGCGGGCATGTCCAGCCGACCCCAGTCCTCATAGGTCATGCGCATCGCCGCCAGATCCTCGGGCCGCGACCCGCCGATGCCGCGCATGTCGTGGGTCAGGACCGCCGCGCCGCGTCCGGCCAGATGCCGCGCGAACCGCTCGTAGAAGCCCTTGGGGAAACCGGTGCCGGACGTCACCAGAACGGCGTGGGTCGGCTCCGGGGCGGAGATCAGACGCATCGACAGCGGATAGCCGTCGGCGGCGGGCGCCGTCAGGTCGCGGAGGATGAGATCGGTGCGCGCCATCGGAGGTCCGTCCTGTTTGGAAACGAACCTGACACGGTGACGCTGGGGAAGGTCAAGAGGCGGGGATCAGTCCCCGATGGGCAGGCGGAACCGCAGGCCCTGACGCTCCGGCGAGGCACCCGCCGGGCGGCACTCTGTGACGAAGGCGACCGCCCCGCCCTCGCGCCGGGGTCGGCTCTCGCAGACCTGGTCCTGGACTGTGTTGGCGGCCGCGACGCGCCGCTCAGGCTCGCGGCATTCGACGGGGAAGGAGCCGTCGGCGCTGGGCGTGGCCTGACATGGCGTCGGGGCATCCGCCGGCCGCAGACCCGCCGGCAGCCGGTCGCCGAGCGCCAGCGACAGGTCGGCCCGCACCCGGGACTGGCAGGCGGCCATGGGCTCGTCGCCGCGCACCAGGGGGCTGCACTGCGACCGCTCCCAGCCGAAAGGATCGGCGAGTGCCCAGGCCGGAAGGTCCGGAGCGTCGGCGACTTCGACCGCCTCGACGACGTCCGGCGGCGGGGTCTCCCAGACGACCGCCCCGGGCGTTTGCTGAAGCACGAGAAGCAGGGCGAAGACGGTCGGCATGGCGCGGTCCTCCGGAACGCCTCCACTCTCGCATGAAACGCCGGTTTCCGCGACGGCCAATCCGCCTCAGCGGGTCAGGGCCCGCATCGCCTTGTCGAGCCCGTCCAGAGTCAGGGGATACATGCGCTCGTCCATGATCTCGCGCAGCAGGCCGACCGAGGCGGTATAGCTCCAGTACCGCTCCGCCACCGGGTTCAGCCACACCGACTTGTCCCACTGCAGCCGCGCGCGACGCATCCAGACGGCCCCGGCCTCCTCGTTCCAGTGCTCGACCGAGCCGCCGGGCATGGTGACCTCATAGGGGCTCATGGTCGCGTCGCCGACGAAGATGGCGCGCCAGTCGCCATTGTACTTGTGCAGCAGGTCCCAGGTCGGGATCCGCTCGGTGTGGCGCCGGCGATTGTCCTTCCAGACGCCCTCGTAGAGGCAGTTGTGGAAGTAGAAAAACTCCAGGTTCTTGAACTCGGTCCGGGCGGCCGAGAACAGCTCCTCGCAGAGCTTGATGTGGCCGTCCATCGACCCGCCGACGTCGAGGAACAGCAGCACCTTGATGGTGTTGCGGCGCTCCGGCCGCATCTGGATGTCCAGCCAGCCCTGGCGCGCTGTGCCGTCGATGGTGCCGTCGATGTCCAGTTCCTCGGCCGCGCCTTCGCGGGCGAAGCGGCGCAGACGGCGCAGCGCGACCTTGATGTTGCGGGTGCCCAGTTCGACCGTGTCGTCCAGGTTCCGGTACTCGCGTTTCTCCCAGACCTTGACCGCGCGGCCCTGACGGCCCGGCCCGCCGACGCGCACGCCCTCGGGATTATAGCCGCCGTGACCGAAGGGGCTGGTCCCGCCCGTGCCGATCCATTTGGACCCGCCCTCGTGGCGCCCCTTCTGCTCCTCCATCCGCTGCTTGAGCGTTTCCATGAGCTTCTCGAAGCCGCCCAGCGCCTCGATCTCGGCCTTCTCCGCGTCGGTCAGGAACTTCTCGTTCAGCAGCCGGAGCCAGTCCTCCGGCACGTCCAGCGTCGGCTCCTCGCCCGCGCCGACGGTCTCGATGCCCTTGAACACCTGGCCGAACACCTGATCGAACCGGTCATAGTGCTTCTCGTCCTTGACCAGCACCGCGCGCGACAGGTGGTAGAAGTCCTCGACCCGGCCCCCGGCCACACCCTTGTCCATGGCTTCCATCAGGTGGAGCCATTCCTTCATCGAGACGGGAACGCGGGCGTCCTTCAGGGCGGTGAAGAAGGGGAGGAGCATGGGTCGAACCGTGTCCCCGGATCAGCCGCGACGCAAGATGAACTCGTCGTCGCGCCAGGCGCCGACGGGGTATTGATACTCGCCCGCCTTCTCGAAGCCGTGCATGGCATAGAGCTTCTGCGCCTTTAGGTTTCCGCTCCAGACGCCGATCCATAGCGGGCCGTCGGTGTTCGCTTCCATCCAGTCGAGCGACAGGGCGAGCAGCTTCGTCCCGAGGCCCAGCCCCTGAGCCGACTTGGCCACGTATAGACGCCGCAGTTCGGCATGGCTGGTGCTGGCGTCCCGATGGGGCAGGGTGTTCGGCCCGGCGTTGGCGAAGGCCAGCAGGGCGCCGTCCCGCTCGGCGACCCACCAGGCCGCGCCCGGTTCGGTAAGTTTCGCGGCCGTGGCCTCGGGGCTGAAGCTGGCGTCGAGGAACGCCGCCAGATCATCCTCGGGATAGGGAATGCCGAATCCGGTCACGAAGGTGTCGATGAAGGTCTGGCGTCCGAGCGCGCCCAGGGCCTCGGCGTCGGCGGGGGAGGGGGCTCGGATGACGACATCGCTCATGGCGCGCGATTAGGGGCTGATCCGGCTGGCGACAAGCGGCGGGACTCCGCCTAGTGTCCGCCGCCATGTCCGTCGCCCTGTTCACCCATCCCGACATGGCCGAGCACGCCCCCGGCGTCGGCCACCCGGAACGGCCGGAGCGCCTGGCCGCTGTGCTGGCCGCGCTGGACGACGCTGGCCTGTCTCTGGACCGCAGGGCCGCGACGGAGGCCGAGGTCGCCGATCTGGAGAGGGTGCACCCGACCGATTATGTGGCCCGCATTCTGAACGCCTCGCCGAGCACGGGTCTGGCTCAGCTGGACGCCGACACGGTCCTGTCTCCCGGTAGCGTGCGCGCCGCCCGGTTGGCGGCCGGAGCCGTCATCGATGCGGTCAGGGCCGTGGCGGG
>NZ_LJHU01000042.1 GCF_001295975.1 Brevundimonas sp. AAP58
CACGGACGCTGCCGCGACCGCCGACGCCGCCGCTGCTGATGCCGCCGCCGCCGCTGGCGACGCCGCTGCCGCCGCTGGCGAAGCCGCTGCCCCGGCCGCCGATGGTGCCATGGCTCCGGCCGCTCCGGCCGCTGAAACGCCGGCCGCCTAAGACCTTTTGGTCTTTTGATGCTTCGACGGGTTCATGCCCGTCGGGAGAAGGGGTCGCTACGGCGGCCCCTTTTTTTTTGTCCGATCCCCGGCGTAAGGACCGGCCGTGACCGACGCGCGCGATCCCCGACTGATCTGGACCGAGGCGGGCGAACCGCGCTCGGGCCGCTTCGGTGACGTCTATTTCTCCGCCGAGGACGGTCTGGCCGAGAGCCGGGCGGTGTTCCTTGAGGGCTGCGGCCTGCCCGGGGCTTGGGACGGACGGCGACATTTCACTGTCGGTGAGCTGGGCTTCGGCACGGGCCTGAACATCGTCGCCCTGCTCGATCTCTGGTCCCGCATGCGGCCGCCGGGTGCCCGGTTGAATGTCTTCTCCATCGAGGGCTATCCGCTGTCCCGAGACGAGGCTGCCCGAGCCCTGTCGCGATGGCCGGAGCTCCGGTCGATCGTCGGTCTTCTGATTTCGCGCTGGCCCTCATCGACACCGGGGTTCCACAGGGTCGATCTGCCAGAGCTGAATGCCGTGCTCGACGTCGCCGTCGGCGACGCGGCTTGGGCGCTGGCGCAATGGCAAGGACGGGCCGACGCCTGGTTTCTCGATGGCTTCGCGCCCTCGACCAATCCGGACATGTGGTCCGACGCCGTGCTGGGCTGTGTCTCTGCCCGCTCGGCACCGGATGCCCGCCTGGCGACCTTCACGGTCGCCGGAGCCGTGCGGCGCGGGCTGGCGGAGCGGGGTTTCACGGTCGACAAGCGACCCGGCCACGGGCGCAAGCGCGAGCGACTGGAGGCGCGTCGCGCCGGTTCGCCGGTCGAGGTCTCAAGCCTGTCCAAGGTGGCCATTCTCGGCGCGGGCGTCGCGGGCGCGGCGGTTGCGCGCGCCTTCCGCGATCAGGGGATAACGCCGGTGGTGGTGGCCGATGCCGTCGGGGCCGGGGCCTCGGGCTTTCCGTCGGCGCTGGTCACGCCCCGCTTCGACTTGGGTGATGCAGAGGTCGCAACCCTGTTCGCCCAGGCGCTGGAACGGGCGGGGACGCTTTATCGCGCCATCCCGAACGCCGTCGTCGCCGAGGGCGTGATTCAGCGCCCCGCGATGGAGCGCGACGCCGCCCGGTTCGCCAAGGTGGCGGCGCAGGCCTTGTGGCAACCGGGCTCCATGACGGCCCATACCGATGGCTCGCTGAGCATGACGGAGGCTCTGACGGTGTATCCGAGGGCGATCCTCGAGGCCTGGCTGGACGGCGTGGATCCTATCCTGGGTCGCGTCAAGCGCGTGTCGGCGACGCCCTCCGGCTGGTCGATCCGTTTGGCCTCGGGCGCATCGGTCGAGGTGGACGCCGTGGTCATCGCCGCCGGGTGGGGCCTGTCGGCCCTGCTCGGCGACCTCGCGATCAGTCCTGTTCGCGGACAGGCCGACTGGATCGAGGCTGAGCCGCCGCTGGCCCAGGCCTGGGGCGGCTATGTCGCGCCGACGGCGGACGGCTTTCTGTTCGGGGCGACCCATGACCGGGGCGACACAGCGACGGATGTCCGGGCCGGCGACACCGAGCGCAATCTGGCGACGCTCGCGGGGCGGCTGCCGGACCTCGCCGAGCGGGCACGGAAGGCTCCGGTGCAGTCCCGCGCCGCCGTCCGGGCGACGACGCGGGACCGGCTGCCGCTGGCCGGAGCCGTTCCGGGGCGGACGGGCCTGTTCGTGCTGGGCGGACTGGGCTCGCGCGGCTTCTGTCTCGCGCCCCTGCTGGCCGAACATGTGGCGGCGCTTGTCCTCGGTCGGCCATCGCCCCTGCCGTTTGGCATCGGGCGACGGATCGACCCCGGCCGTCCGCTGGCCCTTGCGCAACCGCTCGGTCGAGAGGACGCTTAGGCCCTAAGGCTTAGAGCTTAGGGAGAGTGCCATGCGTCCGTCTTTCCTGTTTGTCGCGTCTGCACTGGCGCTCGCCGCCTGCGCGCCCGTGGACGGTGCCGATATCCCGCGATCCTCGGAGCCGCGCGCCTGCTTCCTCGTGCAGCAGGTCACCAGCTTCCGCTCCGACGGCCGCCAGAGAGTTTATGTCCGCACCATCGGCGATGAGGTGTTCCGTCTGGACGCCATTGCCTGTCCGGGTCTGGAAACGAACTTCCAGATCGGTCTGGAGCCTGGTCTGGGCTCGTCCAGCCGCCTTTGTCAGGGTGACACGGTCCGGCTGATCGCGCGCGGCTATACCTCCGATGTCCAGTCCTGCCCCGCCCGTGTCGGGCCGCACCTGACCGAGGCCGAGGTCGCCGCCCTGCCAGCGCGCGACCGGCCCTGAGGCATCAGGGCTTCTGGGCGTAGCCTAGCCGCTGGTTCAGCTTCTCGATCAGGTCGATGGCCGTCTCGGCGATGACCGAGCCGGGCGGATAGACGGCCGCCGCGCCCATGTCGATCAGGGGCTGGACGTCGTCCGGCGGGATGACGCCGCCGATGGTGATCATGATGTCGGGCCGCCCCAGCCGCTCCAGCTCGGCCTTCAGCTCGGGCAGGAAGGTCAGGTGGCCGGCCGCCAGCGACGAGGCACCGACAACGTGGACGTTCTTCTCGACCGCGTCCCTGGCGGCCTCGGCCGGGGTCTGGAACAGGGGCCCGGCGGTGACGTCGAAGCCGAGGTCGCCATAGGCCGTGGCGACCACCTTCTGGCCACGGTCGTGCCCGTCCTGGCCCAGCTTGGCGATCAGGATGCGCGGCGGCCCGCCGTCGTTCTCGACGAAGGCGGCGACCATGTCGCGGGCTCTGGACACGCGGGCGTCGGACCCGGCCGCCTTGCCATAGACGCCCGACACCGTCTCGACCGTGGCGACGTGGCGGCCGAAGGCGGCTTCCAGCGCGTCCGACATCTCGCCGACGGTGGCATGGGCGCGGGCGGCGCGGACGCAGAGTTCCAGCAGGTTCTCAGTTCCGCGCGCGCCTTCGGTCAGGGCGGACAGGGCGGCCTGCGTCGCTGTTTCGTCGCGTTCGGCGCGGAGCCGCTGCAGCTTCTCGATCTGGCGGGCGCGGACCTCGGCGTTGTCGACCTTCAAGACCGGGATGTCGTCGGGGATGTCCGACAGGTAGCGGTTCACCCCCACCACCGTCTGCTGGCCGGTGTCGATGCGGGCCTGGGTGCGGGCGGCGGCCTCCTCGATGCGGCGCTTGGGCAGGCCGGCTTCGATAGCCCTGGCCATGCCGCCCAGCGACGCCACCTCGGCCATGTGGGCGCGGGCGCGCTCCGCCAGATCATGCGTGAGGCGCTCGACGTAGAAGCTGCCGCCCCAAGGATCGATGACGCGGGTCAGGCCGGTCTCCAGCTGAAGCAGCAGCTGGGTGTTGCGCGCGATGCGGGCCGAGAAGTCGGTCGGCAGGGCGAGCGCTTCGTCCAGCGAGTTGGTGTGGAGAGACTGGGTCTGGCCGCCCGCCGCCGCCATGGCTTCGACCATGGTGCGGCTCACGTTGTTGAACACGTCCTGCGCCGCCAGCGACCAGCCCGAGGTCTGGCAGTGGGCGCGAAGGGACAGGGATCGGGGGTCCTTTGGCGCGAACTCGGCCTGCACGGCCTCGGCCCACAGCAGGCGGCCGGCGCGCAGCTTGGCCACCTCCATGAAGTAGTCCATGCCGACGGCCCAGAAGAAGCTCAGGCGCGGCGCGAACCGGTCCACGTCCATGCCCGCCGCCACGCCCGCGCGGATGTATTCCAGCCCGTCGGCGAGGGTGTAGGCCAGCTCCAGATCGGCGGACGCCCCCGCCTCCTGCATATGGTAGCCCGAGATGGAGATGGAGTTGAACTTGGGCGTCTCCTTTGCCGTCCACTCGAAGATGTCCGACACGATCCGCATGCTGGGCGCAGGCGGATAGATGTAGGTGTTCCTGACCATGAACTCCTTGAGGATGTCGTTCTGGATGGTGCCGGTCAGGGCCGCGTGCGCCACGCCCTGCTCCTCGGCCGCGACGACATAGAGGGCCAGGACCGGCAGGACCGCGCCGTTCATGGTCATGGACACCGACATCTGGTCCAGCGGAATGCCGTCGAACAGGGTCCGCATGTCCAGGATGGAGTCGATCGCGACGCCTGCCATGCCGACGTCGCCCGCCACGCGGGGATGGTCGGAATCGTAGCCCCGGTGGGTGGCCAGGTCGAAGGCGATCGAGAGCCCCTTCTGACCGGCGGCGAGGTTCCGCCGATAGAAGGCGTTCGACGCCTCGGCGGTGGAGAAGCCCGCGTACTGGCGGATGGTCCAGGGGTTGGACGCATACATGGTCGGATAGGGCCCGCGCACGAACGGCGCAAAGCCGGGCAGGCCGTCGGCGTGGGTCACGCCGTTCAGAGCGTCGGGGCCATAGGCGGGAGCGATGTCGATGCCCTCGGGCGTCGAGGCGGCCGGGCCGGCGGGGACGCTCAGCGGCGAGAGGTCGAGCGTGGCGCGGGTCAGGTCGGGGTGTTCAGACATCGGCCCCTCCCCACACTCCGCTCATCCCGGCGAAAGCCGGGACCCAGTTCTTAAGTGGGGCACCACGCGTCGATTGATGGCGGCGGCAGAGCCCCGCCGCCCGAGCTCCCAAAG
The DNA here is from genome assembly GCF_001295975.1 of Brevundimonas sp. AAP58. GTDB lineage: Bacteria > Pseudomonadota > Alphaproteobacteria > Caulobacterales > Caulobacteraceae > Brevundimonas. The sequence continues at coordinate 4,708 of NZ_LJHU01000042.1, forward strand.
CACTGGGTCCCGGCTTTCGCCGGGATGAGCGGAAGAAAACATTCATGCCGCCTCTCCCTCGAAGGCTTCGGCCCAGCGGACGGGGGTCATGGGGGCGCAGCGGTCGCCGTCGCCGGGCGAGGGCGGCGGCGGATCGGCGTCAACCGAGACCGGTCGGGGATCGGCATCGACGAATTTTGTCACGCCGACCAGGTGGGTGCCGCCCTCGCCGAAGGTCCTGGCGAGCGTCGACCGGCTCTGGGCCACGCGCTGCTGGATCGCGCCACCGTGGAGCGAGGCGATCAGGCCGCCTTCGCGCTCGATCCTCTGGAACTCGGCCCAGCCGGCCTCGGCCAGGTCACGGGTGCGGTGGTCGAGGAACCAGGACCCGGCGGCCGGATCGGCGACGCGGCCCAGACGCGCCTCCTCCATCAGGACCAGTTGGGTGTTCCTCGCCTGACGCCGGGCAAACGCATCGGGACAGCCCCGGGCGCGGCTGAAGCCGTCCAGCACCACGGCCTCGGCCCCGCCGACGGCTCCGGCGAACCCGGCGGCGGTCAGGCGCAGCAGATTGGGCCAGGGATCGCGGCTGCTGAGCATCCGCCGCGACGACCGCGCCTCGATGACGGCGGGCGTCTCGTGCCCGAAGGCGCGGCCGAGCGAGCGCCACATCAGCCGCAGCGCCCGGACCTTGGCCAGGCTGTCGAAATACTCGGCATCGACGCTGACGCCGAGCACCGTGCCCGCCAGCGCCCGCTCGATCGGCAAGCCTGCGTCCACGGCGGCGCGGACATAGGTCGCGGCGGCGGCCAGGGCGAAACCCAGCTCCTGGCCGTGCGACCCGCCCGCCTCGTGCGAGGCGCGGCCGGTGGCGAGGAAAAAGCGCGCCTGCGGATAGGCGCCGGCGTGGCGCGCGGCGGTGTTGGCGGCCAGCTCGATGTGGGCTGCGATGGGTCGAGGTGCGCCGCCCGCCCTGGCGAAGGTGGTCACGGGGTCCATGTGGAACAGCAACTGGGCGCGCGGCGAGCCCTTGGCGGCGACCGCGAGCGCATTGGCCGCGTCCGGTCCGTCGATCCCGGCTTCGAGCGCGACCGGGGCCAGCTCCATCGCCACGCCGTCCAGCGCGCGCGACAGAGGCTCGGAATCCGACAGGACCGCGCCCGCCAGAATGACCGACGCCGCTCCGCCCTCGAGGTCGGTCAGGACGGCGGCGTTGACCGCTTCGGGGTCATCACCCTCGACCAGGGTGCGCAGGTCCCAGGGGCGGCCGTCGGCGTCAGCGGCGCGGGGCGCGAAGACCGGCTCCACGGCATTGGCGCGGCCATACAGCGGCCGGACCGTCAGACCGTCGGCGTCGAGGTGGACCAGCCCCTCCAGCAGCCTGCCCTTTAACGCCTTTTCCGCCTCCGCGCGCCAGTCGGTCGGCGTTGGGGTGGGGAAGGGCTGGGTCAAGGCGGGCTCCGGGAAACGGCGAGGCGGCCCTTTTGCGACCGCCCGGCCGTCTCGTCCAGACCGGGCGCTAGTTCCCGTAGGCCAGCGGCATGCCGCCCGCCGGACGCCCGCCGTTGCGATAGCGGTCGCGCAACAGGATCTGGCGGCTGGTCAGGTCCTGTTCCTGGCCGTTGATGAACTGGGCCGTGACCGAACTCAGCGGCTCCAGCGGGTCGCCGTCCCAGACCACCACGTCGGCCGCCGCGCCCGGACGCAGCTCGCCGAACTGGCCGCCCATGCCGAAGATGCGGGCCGGATTGACGGTGAGCGCCGCGATTGCCGCCTCGAACGGCAGGCCGTGCGACACCGCGTTACCGGCATTGAAACGCGCCTCGCGCGCCCGGTGCACGCCGTTGCCCTTGATGGCGATGACCACACCCGCGGCGTTCAGGGCCGCCGCGTTCTCCATCCGCGCCGCCCGGGTCTCGAGGTTGCCGGGCAGGTTGTCGATGGGGTTCAGCAGCACCGGCACGCCCGCCGCCGCGATCTGCGAGGCGACCAGCCAGCCCTCGTCGGCGCCGTCCAGGATCAGGTCGATGCCCTCCTCCTCGGCCAGACGCAGGACCTGCAGGATGTCGGCCGCGCGGCGCACGGTGACGATCAGGGGCATGGAGCCGTTGGCCACGGGGATCAGAGCCTCCAGATCCGCGCGCGACAGCGACAGGTCGCGGATGCCCGCCCGGTCATAGGCGGCGCGATTGCGGGCATAGAGGCGGACCTCGGCCAGGGTCTCCTTGAACTGGACGAACTGAGCCCCGCGCGCCCCGCCCGCGATGCCGGCTCCGGCCTCGCCGAAAGGCGCGGCCATGGCCACGCGCGGACGGACCAGGATGTCGGTCCCCGACGCCAGATGGATCACCGAGGCCTGTCCCGCGAACAGGCCGGGCGACTGCAGGCCCGCCGCGCCCAGACCGGCGAAGTCCGAATCGTCGACATGGTGCGAATGACCGCCTCCGCCCCCGCCGTGGCTGGGGATCACTACCGCGCGGGTGATGCCGCCCAGCCGCGCGACCGGCAGGGTGAAGGACCACGGATCGAGCCCGTAGGACACGTCGAACGAGGCCGAGATGGAGTTGGCGCTGTTGGACAGGTCGTTCGAGCCATTGACCGAGGAAATCTCCGAGGCGCCCAGACCGGCGTCGACGGCGACCAGGCCCGGCGTCACCACCCTGCCGCGCGCATCGATGACGCGGGCGCCGGACGGAGCCGCGCCCGTGCCGACCGAGACGATGCGACCGTTCTGGATGACGACAGTGCCGTTCTCGATGACGGAAGTGCCCGTCAGGACGCGACCGCCGGTGATGGCGGTCAGCTCTTGCGCCAGGACTGGCGTGGCGACGAGCGCGGCGGCCAGCGCCGCGAGCGAGATGAGGCGGCGCATCAGCGGGCTCCCGGAGCGATGTTGGCGGCGGCGATGCCGTAACCCGGCTGGCCGAGCTCGAAGTCGGACAGGGGCTGGTAGCGCGGATCGGCGCGGTCGAAGGTCAGGGCCCCGTCGATGTAGACCTGGTCGGCGCGGGCGTAGACGCTGAACGGATTGGCGCTCCAGATCACCACGTCGGCGCGCTTGCCGGGCTCCAGCGAGCCGGTCTCGTCGGCGATGCCGAGCGAGCGGGCGGCGTTCGACGTGATCCAGCTGATGGCGCGTTCCTCGGTGATGTTCATCCCGGCGCGGCGACCGGCGGCGAGGGCCGCGGCGACTTCCTGATTGAGGCGCTGGGTCAGCTGGGCGTCGTCGGAGTGGATGACGGCGCAGGAGCCGGGCTGGGCGTCGACCAGGGCGGCGTTCTCCTCAACCGCGTCCAGAGCCTCCATCTTGAAGCCCCACCAGCCGGTCCACATGTCGGCGCAGATGCCGGCCTCGGCCAGCTGGGGAGCCAGCTTGTAGGCCTCGATGGCGTGGTGAAAGGCGGTGATGCGGAAGCCGAACTCCTCGGCGATGTCCATCATCACGGCCATCTCATCGGCGCGGTAGCAGTGGTTCTGGACCATGATCGAGCCGTCCAGCACGCCGGCCAGGGTCTCGTGCTGAAGGTTGCGGGTCGGTGGCGTTCCCTCGCCGGTCTCGCGCCAGCGGTCCCATTTATCGCGATAGTCCTGGGCCGCGATGAAGGCTGCGCGATAGCCGGCCACGTTGCCCATGCCGGTCGCCGGGCTCTGGTTGCGGTTGCCATAGACACGAGACGGGTTCTCGCCGCAGGCCATCTTCACGCCATAGGGGGCACCCGGGAACTTCATCCCCTGCATGGTGATGGACGGGACGTTTCGGACCGTCACCGAGCGCCCGCCGAACAGGTTGGCCGAACCGGGCAGGATCTGGAGGGTGGTCACGCCGCCCGCGCGGGCGGTGTTGAAGCCGGGGTCCTGGGGCCAGATGGAGTGTTCGGCCCAGACCTGGGCGGTGTTGGGGCTGGTCGCCTCATTGCCATCGCTCATGCCGGTCACGCCGGGCGAGGGATAGACGCCGAGGTGGCTGTGCACGTCGATGATGCCGGGGGTCACGAACCGGCCGCGCGCATCGACGACGCGGTGGCCGCCGGGCACTGGGGTGTTGGCTCCGCCGATCGCGGTGATGCGGCCGTCAGTGATGACGACGACGCCGTTCTCGATCCTCTGGTCCGTGCCGGTGAAGATCGTCGCGCCGACGATCGCCATATTGTCCCGGGGCAGGGGCTCATAGGTCGAGGGGAAGGGATCGGGATTGGCGGCGTAATCGAGTCCCGCTGGCAGGGCGCGCGCCTCGCGCCGGGGGGTCTCTGCGTCGCCGCCGCTGGAGCCGCCGTCCGTCGTCGCGCAGGCCGACAACGCGAGCGCGCAGGCGACCACCGCGAGGCTGGCGCTTCGCAAGGAACCTCGAAACATGAAAAGCCTCCCCTGTCGCGTCGGGCCGACGCATAACGCGGGGGATTACAAGGGCCTCAGGAGCCGTCCGTCAAAGGCCGAAACATTACTTGTCTGTAACAAAAGCGCGAACATCACGCGCGCCAAAGGCGCGGTCCAAGTCCCGGGGATCAGATCACGTTTCGGGAAATGGTGGAGCTAAGCGGAGTCGAACCGCTGACCTCTTGAATGCCATTCAAGCGCTCTACCAACTGAGCTATAGCCCCGAACCTTTCGGTCGGATCGCCGGGCGGAAAACCGTCCCCCGGCGAGGCCGCGGAACCTATGTCAGGCGATTTTGCTGATCAAGCCCGCCGCAGGGATTTATTTTCGACCCCCGCGAGGGCCGCCGGAGCGGGCGTGAAACCCGCTCCGAAACCGGGTCGCGATCAGTCGTCGTCCTTGCCCGGCTTGACCACGTCCTCGTCGAAGGCGTCGTCGTCCTCGTCCTCGAGGAAGGGCACGGAATCGTCGTCGTCGTCGGCGAGGACGTCGTCGTCATCGTCGCCCGCCTCGCCCATGCCGGGCTCCTCGGTCGGATCGACCGGCGCCTCGTCGTCGTCGTCGGGCGTCAGGATCGGCTCATGGCCCTCCTCGTCGATCTCGGGGGTGACGGTCTCTTCTTCTTCCTCGTCGCCGTCCGTCGACTTGTCGGCGACCTGATCCTCGGCCTCGTCGGCGGCGTAGCCGCCCGGACGGCCGCGACGGTTGCGCAGCTTGATGGCCTCTTCAGGGTCGAACTCGGTGGCGCACTTGGGGCAGTGGGCGGGGCGCTTGTTGAGGTCGTAGAACTTGGCCTGGCAGTTCGGGCAGACCTGCTTGGCGCCGAGTTTGGGATCAGCCACGGGGCGATGCCTTATAATGGGGGGCGGGAGAATTCGGGCGCGTCCCTTGCCACCCCTTGGGGCCGCTGTCAAAACCCCGATCCGGCTTGGCCCCGAGCGCCGCCGTCCCTCTATCCATCCGGAGCCCGAGCGGGTGAGCCACGCCCTCCATCTGACCGCGCGTCCGTCCTCCGGCTTGAAGGGCGTCGTGCGCGCGCCGGGCGACAAGTCGATGTCGCACCGGGCGATGATCCTGGGGGCGATGGCGACGGGTGTCACCGAGGTCGAGGGCCTGCTGGAAGGCGACGACGTTCTGGCCACCGCGCGGGCGGCCGAGGCGTTCGGCGCGACGGTAGAGCGCTTGGGCCAAGGGCGCTGGCGGGTCACCGGGCGAGGCGGCCTGACGTCGCCGGCGGGCGTGATCGACTGCGGCAACGCGGGGACCGGCGTGCGGCTGCTGATGGGGGCGGCGGCGGGATATGATCTGACAGCAACGTTCGACGGCGACGCCTCCTTGCGGAAACGGCCGATGGGGCGGGTGACCGATCATCTGGAACGGATGGGGGCGCGGTTCCAGTGGAGCGGGGCCAAGGGCCTGCTGCCCGCGACTGTGACCGGCGGGCGACTGAGCGCGATCGACCACGTGCAGACCGTGGCCTCGGCCCAGGTGAAGTCGGCGATCCTGCTGGCGGGCCTGAACGCCGAAGGAGTGACCTCCATCACCGAGCCTGAGAAGAGTCGCGACCATACCGAGCGGATGCTGACAGCGTTCGGGGCCGATGTGGACGTCGAAGAGCGGGGCGAGGGCTGGGTCATCCGGCTGAAGGGCCGGCAGCCGCTTACAAGCACGCCGGTCGCGGTGCCCGGCGACCCCTCCTCGGCGGCCTTTCCGCTGGCGGCCGGGCTGATCGTTCCGGGGTCGGAGGTGACGGTCGAAGGAGTGATGCTGAACCCGCTGCGCACCGGCCTATTCGACACCTGGCGCGAGATGGGGGGCGACCTGACGATCTCGAACCGCCGCGTTTCCGGCGGCGAGGTGGTTGGCGACATCACCGCGCGGCATTCGGCGTTGAATGGCGTGGTCGTGCCCGAGAGCCGCGCGGCCTCCATGATCGACGAATATCCGATCCTGGCCGCCACGGCCGCCTTCGCCCAGGGGCAGACGGTGATGCGCGGCGTCGGCGAGATGCGTGTCAAGGAAAGCGATCGCATCCGCCTGATGGTCGATGGCCTGCGCGCCTGCGGGGTGGTGGTGGAAGAAGAGCCGGAAGGCTTCATCGTCTCGAGCGGCCCCGTGCCAGGCGGGGCGACGGTGCACACCGCGCACGACCACCGCATCGCCATGAGCCATCTGGTGCTCGGGCTGGCGGCGCAAGGCGAGGTGATAGTGGACGAGCCGGAGATGATCGCGACGAGTTTTCCGGGGTTTGTCGAGATGATGCGTGGGCTGGGAGGAAGCGTCGAATGACCGATCGCTCCCTCGTCATCGCCGTCGACGGCCCGGCCGCCTCGGGTAAGGGGACGATCGCGTCGCGGTTGGCGGCGCACTACGGCCTGCCGTTCCTGGATACCGGCCTGCTCTATCGAGCGGTTGGGGTCGATCTGCTGAGCGGCGGGCGGGATCTGTCGGATGCGCTCGCGGCGGAAGAGGCCGCGCGCGCGCTGACGCCGGACCGGCTGACGGACGATGCGGCCCTGACGACGGGCGATGCGGGCGAGGCGGCCAGCCGTGTGGCGGGCATACCGGGCGTCCGGGCCGCGCTGCTAGAGCTGCAACAGGCCTTCGCGCGCCAGCCGGGCGGGGCGGTACTGGACGGGAGGGACATCGGCACGGTGATCGCGCCGGATGCCCCGGCCAAGCTGTTCGTCACGGCTTCGCCGGAGGTCCGCGCCCGGCGCCGCTGGAAGCAGCTGAACGAGCGCGGCGACGTCATCACCTATGAGGCCATGCTGGCCGACATCCTGCGCCGCGACGAACGCGACGCCGGACGGGGGGCCGCGCCCATGGTCCAGGCACCGGACGCGGTCTTGCTCGACACCACCGAGATGGATATAGAGGCCGCCTTCGATGCGGCCCGCCGTATCGTCGAGGCGGCGCGCGCTCGATAAGAGCCAATCCAACGCACCCAACCTCGGCTTCCGCGGGCGTTCTGGCTCATCCGCCTCGCCTCGGCCTGTCTACCCAAAGCCATCTCAACCTCGCGCAGGGCCGAACGGTCGTGCGCCTTCAGCCTTTCCTCCAACCCCAGAGTTTCATGACCGACACCCTTTCCCCCTCGCGCGACGATTTCGCCGCGCTTCTCGACCAGAGCCTCGGCGGCCGCGACCTTGGCGAAGGCCAGGTCGTCCACGGCCGCGTGGTCGGCGTCGAGAAGGACATCATCATCATCGACGTCGGTCTGAAGACCGAAGGCCGCATCCCGGCCCGCGAGTTCGGCATCGGCGAAGGCGCCGTGATCCCCAAGGTCGGCGATGACGTCGAGGTCTATCTGGAGCGCGTCGAGAACGCCCTGGGCGAAGCGGTCATCAGCCGCGACAAGGCCCGCCGCGAGGAAGCCTGGACCCGTCTGGAAGTCGTGTTCGCCGACGGCCAGCCGGTCAACGGCGTGATCGTGGGCCGCGTGAAGGGCGGCTTCACCGTCGATCTGGGCGGTGCCTCGGCCTTCCTGCCCGGCTCGCAGGTGGACATCCGTCCGGTCCGCGACGTCGGCCCGCTGATGGGCAAGGAACAGCCCTTCGCCATCCTGAAGATGGACCGCCCCCGCGGCAACATCGTCGTCTCGCGCCGCGCCATCCTGGAAGAGGCCCGCGCCGAGCAGCGCACCGAACTGGTCGGCCAGCTGCAGGAAGGCGAAGTCCGCGACGGCGTGGTCAAGAACATCACCGACTACGGCGCCTTCGTGGATCTGGGCGGCATCGACGGCCTGCTGCACGTCACCGACATGAGCTGGAAGCGCGTGTCGCACCCGTCGCAGGTCCTGGCCGTCGGCGACACCGTCAAGGTCCAGATCGTCAAGATCAACCCGGACACCCAGCGCATCAGCCTGGGCATGAAGCAGCTGCAAAGCGATCCGTGGGACGGCGTCGAAGCCAAGTACCCGCCAGGCGCCAAGTACACGGGCCGCATCACCAACATCACCGACTACGGCGCCTTCGTTGAGCTGGAAGCCGGGGTCGAGGGCCTGGTCCACGTCTCGGAAATGTCCTGGACCAAGAAGAACGTCCATCCGGGCAAGATCGTCTCCACCTCGCAGGAAGTGGACGTGGTCGTGCTGGACGTCGACGCCTCCAAGCGCCGCATCTCGCTGGGCCTCAAGCAGGCCCAGGACAATCCGTGGGACGCCTTCGTGGCCGCCCATCCGATCGGCTCGACCGTCGAGGGCGAGGTCAAGAACGCCACGGAGTTCGGCCTGTTCATCGGGCTCGACAACGACATCGACGGCATGGTGCACCTGTCGGACCTGGACTGGAACGTCTCGGGTGAAGAGGCCATCCAGCGCTATCGCAAGGGCGAGATGGTCAAGGCCAAGGTGCTGGACGTCGACGTCGAGAAGGAGCGCGTCTCGCTGGGCATCAAGCAGCTGGGCGGCGATCCGATCGGTGAGGGCGACACCTACAAGAAGGGCCAGATCGTCACTGTGACGGTCACCGCCATCGAGACCGGCGGCGTCGAGGTCAAGTTCGGCGACGACACCGCCCCGGTCACCAGCTTCATCCGCAAGTCGGACCTGTCGCGCGACCGCAACGAGCAGCGCACCGAGCGCTTCTCGGTCGGCGACCGCGTCGACGCCATGATCACCACCGTGGACAAGGCCACGCGCCGCATCTCGGTGTCGATCAAGGCGCTGGAGATGAAGGACGAGCAGGAGGCCATCGAGCAGTTCGGCTCGTCGGACTCCGGGGCGTCGCTGGGCGACATCCTGGGCGCGGCCCTGCGTGAGAAAGCCGGCAAGGAGTGATCCTGGCGGCTTGATCCTTTCAAGCCACTGATCCGGTGACGGAACTTGGGGCGGTCGGAGCAATCCGGCCGTCCTTTGTCTTGCGCGCCAGAATCCGTATGCGGTTTGGGCCGATTAACGCATTTTCCGGGCCCGTGAGCGCCGATCAGGCCTTTTTCGCCCGGCGAGCGAAGGCTAGGGTGGCCTTGCAACCCGGTTGAAGTTGCACCCGTATTTGCTCTCCAGAGCGGGAAGGGCGGGGGCCTGAATGATCAAATCCGAGCTGATCGAGAAACTGGCGGCCGAGAACACCCACCTGACCCACGCCGAGGTCGAGCGGGTCGTGAATGTCGTGCTGGGCCGAATGACCGGGGCCATGGCCGAAGGTGGCCGGGTCGAGCTGCGCGGCTTCGGCGCGTTTTCCGTGCGGTCGCGGCCGGCGCGCGCGGGTCGTAATCCCCGCACTGGCGAGACGGTGGATGTGCCGGCGAAGTCCGTGCCCTTCTTCAAGAGTGGGAAGGAGCTGCGCGAGCGGTTGAACGCGGGCGGCGACGCATGACCCTTAAGCAGCGAGGTTCCGCGAACCGAGCGTTAGGGTCGAGGGTGGTCTGATGGGACTGCTCGGCGAGTTCAAGGAATTCGCGGCGCGCGGCAACGTCGTCGACCTGGCGGTCGGCGTCATCATCGGCGCGGCCTTCGGCAAGATCGTCACCAGTCTGGTCGAACAGGTAGTGATGCCGCCGGTCGGCCTGGTGCTGGGCCGCGTCGATTTCTCGAACCTGAAGTGGGTGCTGGCACCCGAGGATCCGGCGACGGAGGCGATCGAGGAAGTCGCCATCCAGTACGGCGCCTTCATCAACACCGTGATCCAGTTCTTGATCGTGGCCTTCGTGGTGTTCCTGATGGTCAAGGCGATCAACAATCTGCGCCGTGCCGAGGCGGCCAAGCCCGACCCGGCGCCCGCCGCGCCCACGCCGACCGAGACGCTCCTGGCGGAAATCCGAGACGAACTGAAGGCGCGGCCCAAGGACTAGGCAGCGCGTTCCGACTGGACAGCGGTCAGCGGCACGGGTCTGAGGCACATCTGATAGTCGCCGTCGAACGGGGTCGGAGCCCAGGTGTCGACGCCCTCGACGCCCGGCTCGAAACGGACATGGCAGTGGCCCCAGCCGCCCTCGCGGCGGGCGGACGCGGCCAGCGGTCCGAGCTGGCGCAGCAGGACCTCGTTGACGACCTGGATGCGGACCTTGGCGGCGCCGAGCGCGCGGGCGTTGGCCAGAAGCGCCTGCGTCAGGGCGGGCACGGCGCGCGGTTCGTCGCGGAGGGCGACAAGGTCGAGGATTTCCAGCACCGGCGGTTCGATGATGCTGGCCTTGGCCATCATGGCCATCGCATAGCCCGTGATCGCCCTTCCGCGGTTGAAGGCGAGGACCAGGGGTTCGATCGTCCGGTCGGGATCGGCGAGGCGCCAGCGGAGGGTGGCGGGACTGCGATCGGCGATAATCCGGGCTTCGGCTTTCAGCGCGTTCCAGAAATCGCCGAAGCGTGACCGGTCATTCAGGTCTGAAAGGACCACGACGCCAGTGGGCAGAACCAGCGGGCCGTGGTCGACGAGATGGCGGTTCAGGAAGCGCTCCTGGCGCGGGTCAACGAGACGGGGCGCGTGACGGTCCACCTCGCGCCACAGCCGTCCGGCGGCACAGGTGACGGTGTCCAGCCTCCACGCCAGCTTAAGGGCATGGGTGCGGGTGGGCCAGGGCCTCAATCCATAGCGCGGAAACAGAGGGCTCGACTTGGGATTGGCGTTGAAGGTGTAGCGGGCGAACATTCCGGGCTGCTCGGCGAAGGCCCGCAACAGCATGCGGCTGTGGCCCCGCGCAGACGGCTGGACCACGATGGAATAGCCACTGGTTCCAAACAACCCGGCCTCTCCGCGCCAGAACCTCTGGACGAAGTTCCCGGTGTAGCCGCGCGGCTGCCCTTCGCCGTCGATCAGAAGCCAGCCGGCCGGGGCTTCCGCCTCGATCCGCGCGGGATGGTTCAGCAACCACCGCCACCCGGCCTCGCTGCGGCGCGGCCATCCGACGGATGCGTGGAGCGCCCTGAGGGCTGGAGCGTCCTGATCCAGCACAGGTCTAACCGAAAACGACATGGTGGGCGTTCCTGGATGGGACGAAAGGTCCCCTCTGTCCTCACCCGTGCACGAAGCGGGCCAGTTGCGTAATCCAGGGTTGTTCGGGCCCGGCCGTGTTCAGGCAGCGCCGATGTCAAGGCTTTCGGAACAGATACAGCCCAAAACCCAGATAGCTCCTGCCGAAGTCGAAGGTGGTCCGGATCTGGTCTGCGCGCAACTTCAGCGCGTCCCGACCTTCGGCCTCGGGATGGGCGTCGAGCCAGGCGCGGACCCGGGCGTCGGTGCCGCCGAAGAAGTCGTCCCAGACGCCCTGTGGGGACATCTCGGCCCAGACGCAGTCCAGACCCGCGGCCGAAGCGGCCGCCTTCCAGCCGTCGTCGCTGTCATAGACCCCCGCCGCCTCGATGATCTGGCGGAGCGGTCCCGGCGGTTCGGCCGTCCAGGTCAGATCCCCCCAAAGCAGATAACCGGGTCGCGACAGGCGGGTCGCGAGCGTTCGGAAAATGCCTTCGGCCGTCGCGACTTCAGGTCCCGCGATCCGGGTCGTGCCGAGCGCTACCATCATCTTGGCCGGCGCGAGGGCGTCGAGAACTTGAGGCGCCATGCCCTCGACCGCCGTCACCCGGTCCGCCAACCCCTCGGCGCGGACCCGCTCGCCGATGCGGGAAATCATGACCGGGTCCCGCTCGATCGCATGGACCTGATAGCCGAAGCGACGCGCCAGAGCCGCCGAGACGCCGCCGGTGCCCGCCCCGATGTCGAGCACCCGGGCCCCGGCGGCGAGGCCGCTACGCTCGGCAGCGGCGAGCACCGCCTCGATCGTGACCGGGTTGGCGATATCGAGGCCGACGTAGGCGATGTGGTGATACTCTGGAGCCATACGGCGGTTGTAGCGGCCCAGCAGCGGCCGGAACATAAAAAGTGCTTTACATTGCAAAGCAGAGAGAGCACAGAAGCGGCATCCGCGCGCAAATCACCAGCGCCGGCGGGCAAACTCTTCAAGGATCATCTCCATGAGCGACACGAGAGACGAACTGACCGACATCGCCTGGCTGAAGGGCCTGGCCGAGGAAGGCGCCAAGGCCCCGATCAAGGGGGCGTCCATCCTGTTCGCTGCGGGCCTCATCTTCGGCACGGCGAGCGTGCTTCACTGGGCGATCGCGGCCGAGATTCTAACCCTCGCGCCTGCCGCCTATATGGCCATGTGGGGCGTGACGGCCCTGGTCTTCCTGGCGACGCTGGTCGTTTTGATCGGACGGCTCAAGCGCGAAGGCGGGGTCGAGACGGCCACAAATCGCGCGTTCGGCATCGTCTGGTCCGCCCTCGGATGGGGCCTGTTCAGCCTGTTCACGTCCCTGATCGTCGCCGACCTGGCGCGCGCGGGTCGCTCCGATCTGGCTCAGTGGTCGCTGATCGTCCCCTCGATCGTCATGGCCTTCTACGGCATCGGCTGGGCGGTGACGGCGACGATGACGCGGTCAAGGCCCCTATGGATCCTGGCGCTGGCGTCGTTCGCGGCCGCGCCTGCGCTCGCGGTCCTGTCCGGGACGGAATGGCAATACCTGGCCTATGCCGGGGCGCTGTTCGGCCTGATGGCCCTGCCCGGTTTCCTGATCATGCGGTCGGCGAGGGCCTGAGCGTGCCGGACGATTTCGACATCGGCCGCATTGACGACGTGATCCACGGACGGATGCGGCTGGGCATCATGGCGACCCTGTCGGGGGTGGAGAGCGCGGACTTCGCCACGCTGAAGGCTCGGCTCCAGGCGACGGACGGGAACCTGTCGGTGCACTTGAGGAAGCTGGAAGAAGCGGGCTTCGTCACCGTGACCAAGCGGTTCGTGGGGCGAAAACCCCTGACCGAGGCAGCGATGACGGACGCCGGACGCAAGGCCTTCGTCGCCTACCTGGATGCCATGGCGGGACTGGTTCAGCCGCGCTGATCGGTCCCCCTCGCCCGGTGCCTGCGCCGCCCCTATAGGAAGCGCATGGCCAGCCGCATCCACGCCTTTGACGCGCTCGACAACTTTCGGGACTACGGCGACTACGCCACGACGGCAGGCGGCCATGTCAGACCTGGAGTTCTCTACCGATCGGCTCACCACGCGGGGGTCAGCGAGGGAGACCTGGAGCGGCTGGCGGCGCTCGACTTCGGAGTCGTGATCGACCTGCGCAGGCCTGTCGAGCGCCGTCGCCAGCCCTCGAAGCGGGCGCCCAACTTCAGCGGCGTCGTGATTGAGAGCGACCACGACGAGGTCGGGGAGGCCCCGCACATCACCTTCCTGAAGACTTCCGACCTGACGCCGGAAAGCGGCCGACAGTTCATGACGGCGACCTATCGCGAGCTGCCGTTCGCGCCGGCGCACCTGGACCTGTTCTCGCGTTACTTTCGGGCCTTGGCCGAGAGCGACAGGCCCGTGCTGATCCACTGCGCAGCGGGTAAGGACCGGACGGGCATGCTGGCGGCTCTGACGCATCATCTGCTGGGCGTGTCCGGGGATGACCTGATGGAGGATTACCTTCTCACCAATACGGCCGTAGATCTGGAGGCGCGGGCACCAGGCATCGCCGAGCAGATGAAGGCCTTCACAGGGCGGACGGCTTCCCACGATGCCGTAGTGGCCTTCATGGGCGTCGAAGCTGCCTATCTGCATGCGGCCATCGCCGCGATGGTCGAGCGATACGGGTCTATCGACGCCTATCTGGAGCGGGCGCTGGGCGTAGATGCAGGCCTGCGCGACCGGATCGTGGAGCGTTTGTCGGCGTGAGCAGTCGGGTGACGTTGAGGCAGCCGTGGGTCGAGCCGCTGTCCGTCGCAGCGGGACTGAGGGATCACGACGGGCTGCTTTGTCTCTTGTCGGATGGCGGACCAGCGGGGCGATATTCCTTCCTCGCGGTCGAGCCTGAGGATGTGCAGACCGGCCCGCTCGGACCGGAGGCGCTGGGCGACACGTTCGGCGGTCGCGCGCCTGGCCATCGGGTCGCTCTTGTCGCTTACGATTGGGGGGCGCGCCCGGCTACGGGGCCGCGCAAGACGGACTGGCCTGATCTCATCGCGGCGCGGTATTCTACGGTCCTCGTCTTCGATCATGTCGATCGTACGGTTGCCTCGGTCGGGGACCCGGCCCTCGCCAAAGCCTGGCTCCAGGGTGCGCGGCCCGCTTCTGAGTCAGAGTTGCCCGCCGAGAGCTGGGTGGCCGAAGGCAGCGGCCCTGATTACATGGCCGCCGTGGCCGATGTCGTGGCGCGCATCGGTCAGGGCGAGCTGTTTCAGGCGAACATCGCGCGCGGCTGGTCGGGGGCTTTGCGGCGGGATGCCGATCCGTTCGACCTGTTCGTCCGGCTGGCGGCCGGTGCTGCCCCTTATGGCGCGTTCTGGCGCATGGGCACGCGGGCGCTGGTTTCCAACTCGCCCGAGTTGTTTCTGACCTTCGATCCTCTTAGCCGACGGATCGAGACCAGGCCCATAAAGGGTACTCGTCCCCGCTCGGCCGATCCGACCGAGGACGCAGCATGCGCGGCCGAGCTGATCGCCAGCGAGAAGGATCGGGCGGAAAACCTGATGATCGTCGACTTGATGCGGAACGACCTGGCGCGTGTGTCTGAGGTCGGCAGCGTGAAGGTCGAGCGGCTGTTCGAGCTGGAAAGCTTCGCCACCGTGCACCACCTGGTGTCGACAGTGACAGCCCGCGCCAGGGAGGGTGTCGGGGCCGGAGAAATCCTGCTGGCGGCCTTTCCGCCGGGGTCGATCACCGGCGCGCCAAAGCATCAGGCCATGAAGGTCATCGCCGATCACGAGCCTGCCCGGGGCCCGTGGTGCGGTAGCCTTGTGCATATCGATGACGTTGGGCGGATGACAGCCTCTGTCCTGATCCGGACAGTTGCGTTGTGGCGCGACAATGACCGCTGGCGATTCCGAACCCAGGCGGGAGCCGGGATCACGGCGGGCAGCGATCCGAAAGAAGAATTGGCAGAGACCCAGGTCAAGATCGCTGCGATCCGGACGGCGTTGCTCGGCTAGCAGTCTGAACAGGGGATCCGATCGGTCAGGCGCGGCCGGAGATAATGGATCCCGCCGAAATCGGTTATGCCCGGCAGCAGTCGATCCATCGGGGAATCGTAGGCATAGCGCGTCTCGCCCATGATGATGGTCTCACCATTGGCGATCAGGCCGGCCGGAACCGTTTGTGTTCCCGAGAGCGGCGTCATCCCCCTGCCCCGGCTCCAGTCGACGCGTGCGATGCCATCAGCCCCGCGCGTGATGCTTGTCACGCGCAGCGAAAGCGGCGCTTCAGGAAAGGGCTGCATGATAAGCGATCCAACGTCGAAAATTGCGTCGATATCGGCCCGTGTGGCTGTCGGCGCGCGCGCCACCATGTCGGCAATCTGGGATGTGGTGTGCTGCGCCCGCTTCTGGGCCATGTAGGCTTGGCAGAACTCGGCCAGACCGAAATAGCAAACGATGAGCACGGGGACCACGAGGGCGAACTCGACTGCGGCGACACCGCCGACGTCCCGGACAAAGCGGGCCACGAAGGATCCCGCGAGCCTGACCGCACCACGCACCATCAGAACGGCTCGTTTCGGAATGCGGTGGTGACTGAAATCAAGGCATCGCCCGACTCCAGGCGCGTAAGGCCCCTCGACAACAGCGGCGTGACGACCGGCTGTTGATACCATACCCGAACGAGCATCAAGTCGCCGGCCGCACCCGGATCAAAGCCTGTCTGCGCGGGAACGAACTGGCCATCGACGATCGGGTCTGGCGGATTGGGGTCGCGGAACTGCGGGATCGGACGGACGTCGACGACCGAACGTGTCATGCAGTCGCCTTCGAACACATTCATCGATTGGCACATGGCAGTGCGGAACTGAGCCGCCGAGAAGACTCCGCCCTGGGCCTGACCTGTGCGGACTAGCCGGGACGCCTGCTGCACGGCCGCTTCCAGAGTTGAGTCGACAAGGAAGATGACGCCGAGTTCCAGCACCGCGAAGATCACGAAGAAGAACGGCACGGCGACGATGGCGAACTCCACCGCAGCCGCGCCCTCGCGACGGGGGCGTCGTCCAAACAGATCAATCCGGATCCTTGGTCTTGCCATCAACAAGACCGGTCAGGGGGTGGGGGAAGCCGCGTTGCCGTTGCGCAAGGACGGCGAGCAGGAAGCGGCGCAGGCCATTTCGGTGGCATGGGCCCCGCGCCAGACACGGACCGAGCCGGTCGAGCCGCCGGTGACGACCACCTCGCCCTGGTACAGGGTGCGACCCAGGGCATCGACGGCGACCACTTCGGTGACGCCATATCCCTTGCCCGTGACATACAGGGTATTGGCGTCGACCACGGTCACATCGGCGATCGCAGGGTTCCCGACGATCACCGACGTGGCCGCACCGCGCAGGCTGATCCGGCTGGAGCGGTCGATCTCGACATTGATGGACTGGGCTTGGGCAACGCCGGCGGCTCCCAGCAGGGCTACGGCGGCCAGGGCAGATAGGGTGCGGGCGGTGGGGCCAGCCATGGCGACTCCTTGTATCGTCTGCGCGACGCGCAGGGCCGAGCGCGAGGATTCACGCGAAATCTCTACAAATCCTGAAAGCGCCTGCTCGCAGAAAGCCACTGGCAACTAAGGTTAACTTTATCATAATAAAACGATGACTCGATTCTTGGCTGCTCCAGTCTGTTTGTTCTGCACTACAAGAGAGTATTGTGACGGCAGATTGGTTGTCGGCCTTATTCAAGGTGAATGCGGCAGTAACCACACCCTCTGACGCAGCCTTAACCGATACCGGTGCATGTTCACCCTGCGTTTGGGGGACAAGCGGGCGACCGGAGCCTCCCAGCCATCGTTGCTCGCTTAGCCATTTTACCTGAGAGGAAGTCATATGACCCAGTTCATCAAGAAGTTCGTCAAGGACGAGTCGGGTGCCACGGCCATTGAATACGGCCTGATCGCCGCTCTGATCGCGGTCTTGATCATCACTGCCGTTGGCCTTGTCGGCACGCGCCTTGAGGCCGTCTTCAACGCCATCGCGGATGGTCTGGCGCTCTAAGAGCCTGACCTCTTGAAGCCTCGGAGGCCGGAGCGGAAACGCTCCGGCCTTTTTCTTTTCGCCAGCGCCAGCCGCCCGGCTGAGTGTGTCGGCCAAGACCGACGTGACAAACGTGGCCTTAACTCACTCGTGGCATGGTCGGAGCATGGACATGATGACCTCGCTGCTTCTTCTGCCACTGCCGATCCTGGTCGTGATCGCGGCCCTGACCGATCTGACGCGCATGAAGATCCCGAACTGGATCTCGGCCGCCCTGACCGTGATGTTCGTCCCGGCTGCATTGGCTCTCGGCCAGACCATCCCCGAAGTCGCGCTGAGCCTTGGGGTTGGCGTCCTGGTCCTGGTCGCTGGAATGGCTCTGTTCGCGCTGCGCGTCATCGGAGGGGGCGACGCGAAACTGATGGCGGCGGCGAGTCTTTGGCTGGGGGCGAGCGCGCTCATGCCCTTCCTGATCTGGACCGCTGTCCTGGGCGGCGCGTTCAGCCTGGTCCTGATCGTCGGACGAACCGTGGCGCAGCCCTATGTGGCTGGCGCGCCAGTGTGGGTCTCGACATTGTTTCGGCCCAAGGGTGACATCCCCTACGGCGTTGCAATCTGTGGCGGCGTTCTGATGGCTTATCCCGCAGCCGATCTTTTTGCCCGGGCTTTCGCGGGCTGACGCTTTCTGACCGGCTCTGGGGTGGATAGGAGCCCGTCAGCCGTTTAGGTCCGCGTTAACCCGCGCCCGGCATGGTCGTTAATGGTAGGCCGTCCGCACCGTGAATCGTGCGTCCGGTGGTGCCGGAGACCCACGATGAAGCCCGCACGCATCGCCGTCATCTGTATTGCTGCTGTCTCGGCCATTGGCCTGGCCCTCGTGGTGCGCGCCATGGGCTCGTCCTCTGGAGAGGCTGTCGCGACGGCATCGGCGGAGCCCGCCATGCCCATGGCCAAGGTGCTAGTGGCTGCTCGGGACCTGGCTCCAGGTCAACGCCTGACGGACGCTGACCTGGAATGGAAGGATTGGCCCGCCGCCGAGGTCAACCCCGCCTTCATCACCGATGGCTCCGTTCCCGTGCCCCAACCAACCGCCGAGGGGGCCGCGGAGGCGACCGAGAGTCGCGGGGCGGAAACCGAAGGTGCCGTCGCGCGTGTCGCCCGCGCTGCCACGGAGTTGGCCACTGGCGGCGCCGAGACGGACTACTATGGCTCCGTCGTGCGTGAACCCATTCTGGCCGGAGAGCCCATCGTGGCGCGAAAGATCGTCCGCGCCGGCGACAGTGGCTACATGGCCGCCTATCTGGAACCCGGCATGCGGGCCATGTCGATCGGGGTCTCTGTCGAGACCGCTGCCGGTGGCTTCATCCTGCCCGGCGACCGGGTCGATGTTCTGGTGACTGTCGAACTGCGCGACAACGGCAACGACGGCGGCCAGGCCCGATACGCCACGTCTACGGTGCTTCAGAATGTAAAGGTTCTCGCGGTTGATCAGTCGACGCGGGCCGAGGATGACCAACAGGCCGTGGTTGGCGCGACAGCTACGCTTGAGGTTGCACCTGCCGATGCAGAGGCCCTCGCACTCGCCAAGGCTGCGGGGACCCTCTCGCTTGTGCTGCGATCCTACGCCGACACGGCAGGCCCTTCGGGCCGCGTCCAGCCCCTTCAACGCGCTCGCGCATCTGCACCAGAGTCCCGCACCGTCACGATCTATCGTGCCGGTCAGGCTGAAACGGTGACCGTCCAATGAGGACGCCGATGACCCCCTCAAGAAGGCCAATCCTCGCCTTGACCTGCGCGATCCTGACCGCGTCGTCGCCGATCGCCGCCCCTGCGCTGGCGCAGACCTCCGGAGCCAGCCAGACGGTGGCCGCAGGCTCGGGGCCTCGTCTGATCAACCTGCCGCGCGGTACCTCGTTTGCCGTCGATCTTCCGGCCGACGCCCGCGATGTGATCGTGTCGAACCCGGCCGTGGCTGAGGCCAATGTGCATTCTCCGCGCCGTATCACCGTGATCGGGATAGCGCCGGGCGAGACCGATGCGGTCTTTCTCGATTCAGCGGGGCGCTCGATCCTGACGCTGCGCGTGCGCGTCGACGCGGGCGTGTCGGCGCTTCAGGATACTCTGAGCCGCGTCGTTCCAGGCTCCCAGGTTCGGGCGGAGGCTGTCAACGACAGCATTATCCTGACCGGCATCGTGGGTAGCGCCGCGGAATCCGAACGGGTCGCATCGGTGGCTCGGGCGTTCGTTTCCGCGCCGGAAAAGGTCCTGAACCTCACCAGTATCGCGGCATCCGATCAGGTCACGCTGCGCGTCCGCATCGTCGAGGTCCAGCGAAACGCAATCAAGCAGCTGGGCTTCGATACCGAAGCGATCCTGCGTCAGGTCGGCAACACCCAGTTCCTGCTCGGACAGACGGCCAGTTTTGGTGTCAATGGCAGCTTCCTTGGCGGCCTTGGTATCGGTGCCTCGCGCGACACGACGCAGAATTTCCAGCTCGAGGGACCTTGCGGTCCTGGTTTCGAGGCCGGGACCCTGTGCCCGTTCACTGTGCGCGGGCCCGGAGATGCCGCCAACTGGGACACGGCCCAACCGGGGACGGGCCCCGGCTCCAACGGCCTGAACCGCGGCGAGGCAACGATACGCGCATTCGAGCGGGTTGGCCTGCTGCGGACG
The DNA here is from genome assembly GCF_001295975.1 of Brevundimonas sp. AAP58. GTDB lineage: Bacteria > Pseudomonadota > Alphaproteobacteria > Caulobacterales > Caulobacteraceae > Brevundimonas. The sequence continues at coordinate 24,656 of NZ_LJHU01000042.1, forward strand.
CTCGCCGAACCGAACCTGACATCCGTCAACGGGGAGTCCGCCAGCTTCCTGGCTGGTGGTGAGTTCCCCGTGCCGACGGGCCGTGACCGCGATGGCAACATCACCATCGAGTTCAAACCCTATGGCGTCAGTCTCGCCTTCCGTCCCGTCGTTTTGTCAGAGGGACGTATCTCGCTACAGATCTCAACCGAGGTGTCCGAGCTGACGCAGACCGGCGGGATCACTCTGGGAGCGGGGTCTGACAACCCTCTCAACATTGCAGGCTTGAACGTCCGCCGGGTGGAAAACACCGTCGAGATGCCGTCTGGCGGCTCAATGATGATCGCCGGTCTCCTCCAGGAGAGCACCAGACAGGCGATCGATAGCTTTCCCGGACTTGGTGCCCTGCCGGTTCTGGGGCAGCTTTTCCGGTCCCGCGACTACCTCTCCGGTGAGACCGAGCTTGTCGTCATCGTAGAGCCCTTTATCGTCACGCCGACGTCGCGGGATCAGATGCAGACGCCCGCCGACGGGCTGCGGATCGCTCATGACGCGCAGACCCTCTTCTTTGGCCAGCTGAACCAGGCCTACGGGTCTCCGGCTCCGGGTGCCTCGACCGCGCCCGCCTGGTCGGGGCCGGTCGGCTATGTGATCGAATGAGCGCGCCCATGATCCGGACCCTGACTTTCGCCGTCGCATCGGCCCTCGCCCTCTCGGCCTGCGTGGGCCTTCCCGCCGAGGGCACCGGCCCGCAGCCCCTGACGCCGATTTCACGCTTCGCCTTGGCTGTGGAGCCGGGCGTGGAGCGGATCGCCCTCGCCGTTCACGAGACCGGTCCGTCCGCCAACCAAAGCCGCGCGCTCCAGGAGTTGGCCTATCGCTTCTCGGCGGAGGGCGCGCCTGTCCTTCGGGTCGAAGCGCCGTCCGGCGACGATCCCGTGTCGAGCGAAATGGCCTGGAGCGTGCGCAACGCCCTGGAAGGCCTGGGCGTACCCGGTCATCAGGTTCAGGTCGTGACCTATGTCGCGCCGGATCCCCGGGCCCCGGTTCTGGTCGGCTTCGACACGGTGCGCGCGGCCGTCCCGCGCTGCGGAACGACCTGGACCAACCTGGCGCGGACAGGCGCGAACGCCGGGTACGCCAACTTCGGCTGCGCCGTGAACGCCAATCTGGCGGCACAGATCGCCAATCCGCGCGACATCGTAACGCCGCGCGCCATGACCCCGCCCGATGCCGGACGCCGCGCGGTCGTGCTCGATAGATACCGCCGTGGAGAACAGACGGCGGCCGCCACTGAAGCCCTGCTCGAGAACGGACGGGTTTCGGATGCCGTGGACTGACGGTCGATGACCAATGCGTTTGCCTCGCGACCCTATGACCCTCTGGACGACGAGTTCGATGCCGATCTCGACGTCGTGCAGCACGCCGCCCCGACTGTAGAGGTCGGGGACCCCAATCCGCGTGAGCCGCTGCAGTTCACGGTTCCCGGCGGTCATGATCCGAACGCGCCGGTCTCGCAGGGCGGTGCCGTGGTGGCGCACCCCGCGGGCTTGCCGATGACGCAGGGCGGCCTGCCCGCCGGCGCAGGTTACAACCCTGTGGGCGATCTGGTCGCGGGTGCGTCCGCCGCCATTCAACCGCACCCCATGTCGGCGGGTCTTCAGACCGAAGTCACGATCCCGCGCATCGCCATCCACGTCTTCGCCGAACGGCAGGACACCCTAGCCGCGTCGGAACGCGCGGGTCAGGACCGCCGCATGGCGCGCGCCACGACGCAGATCCGGGTCGGCGGTATTCCGGCCGCGGTCGATGCCTACAATCAGGAGCCGACGCCGCCCCTGATCATCGTCGAATGCATGCAGGATCCGGGCACCCTGCTGTGGCAGGTCGATCGCCTCGCCGAGGTCTGCGATGCCGGGACCAAGGTCATCGTCATCGGCGCGACTAACGACATCATCCTGTTCCGGGAACTGATGAAGCGGGGCGTCAGCGAGTATCTGGTCGCCCCGATCCAGCCGCTGCAGCTGATCGCCGCGATTGGCGGACTGTTTTCGGATCCCGCCCAGCCCTTCGTCGGCCGCTCCATCGCCTTCGTGGGCGCGCGCGGCGGATCGGGGGCGTCGTCCGTGGCGCACAACACCGCCTATGCGATGTCCGAGAAGATCGGCGCCAACACCGTCATCGTCGATTACGATCTACCGTTCGGTACGGCGGGCCTCGACTTCAACCAGGACCCGCTGAGCGGCGTGGCTGATGCACTGGGCCAGCCTGACCGTCTGGACCCTGTACTGCTGGACCGGATGATGGTCCGGTGCACGGACAAGCTGAGCCTGTTCGCCGCGCCCGCGACGCTCGACAACGACTGGGAGATCAGCGCCGAGGCCTTCGAGGAGGTCACGACCCAGATCCGGGGAACGGCACCCTTCGTGGTACTGGACCTGCCGCACATCTGGTCGGGCTGGATGCGCCGCACCCTGATCGCCGCCGACGAGGTGGTGGTGGTGGCGACGCCGGATCTGGCGTCCCTCCGCAACGCCAAGAACATGATCGATCTGATCCGCTCGGGTCGGCCGAACGACGCGCCGCCGCGGCTGGTGCTCAATCAGGTGGGCGTTCCCGGCCGGCCGGAGATCTCGGCCAAGGACTTCGGCGCGGCTTTGGGGGTGCACCCCAGCCTGTCGATCCCGTTCGACGCCAAGCTGTTCGGCGCAGCTGCGAACAACGGCCAGATGATCCTGGACATGGGGGCCAAGTCCAAGGCGGCCGAGGCGTTCCAGCTGCTGGCCCAGATCGTGTCGCGCCGAGAACTGCCCGCGCTGGCGGCGCCCGGCAAGCCACCCAAGGCGCCCAAGGGCGAGGGCAAGTCCCTGTTCTCCGGCCTGTTCAAGAAGAAGACCTGATCGGTGTTCGGCAAGCGCACAGGTTCACCCGGCGTCGCGACGGCCCCACCGCCGCCCCAGCCCGCGCCCATGCCCGAACCCGCGGCCGCCTTCGACCACGCCGCCGCCGCGCCCCAGCCCCAGCAGGGCCATCAGACCCAGGCCTTCGGGTTTTCGGCCGAGGGCATCGCGCCCCAGCCCGGCCCGGCCGCCCAGCCCCGGCCCGGCCCGGCAGCCGGAGCCTCCGCCGGCGTGGATCGGCTCGACGCCCTGGCCTCCAAGCCCAAGCCGAAGCCCCAGCCGCAGGCCTCGACCGGCCCTGGCCCCAAGGCTACGCCCGGTTTCGAGCAGCTGAAGAAGGCGCAGGCTGTCGCCGAGATCGTCCGCGAGCAGAGTGACTACTACCACGCCACCAAGACGACGATCTTCAACGCCCTGATGAATACGATCGACCTGGCCCAGCTGGCCCAGCTCGATCCCAAGGCGGCGGCCGAGGAAATCCGCGACATCGTCGCCGAGCTGGTGGCGATCAAGAACGTCTCCATGTCGGTGGCCGAGCAGGAGCATCTGGTCCAGGACATCGTCAACGACGTCCTGGGCTATGGGCCGCTGGAGCCGCTGCTGAGCCGCGACGACATCGCCGATATCATGGTCAACGGCGCGGGCCGCGTCTTCATCGAGGTGGGCGGCAAGGTCCAGCTGACCAACGTCCGCTTCCGTGACAACGCCCAGCTGATGAACATCTGCCAGCGGATCGTCAGCCAGGTCGGCCGCCGCGTGGACGAGAGCTCCCCGATCTGCGACGCCCGTCTGCCGGACGGCAGCCGCGTCAACGTCATCGCCCCGCCGCTGGCCATCGACGGCGCGACGTTGACGATCCGGAAGTTCAAGAAAGACAAGCTGACCATGCGCAACCTGGTGGAGTACAACTCCATCAGCCCGGAAGGCGCGCGGGTCCTGGGCGTCATCGGCGCCTGTCGATGCAACGTGGTTATCTCGGGCGGCACGGGCTCGGGCAAGACGACGCTGCTCAACACCATGACGGCCTTCATCGACCCGACCGAGCGGGTCATCACCTGCGAGGACGCCGCCGAACTGCAGCTGCAGCAGCCGCACGTGGTCCGTCTGGAGACTCGGCCGCCGAACCTTGAAGGCCAGGGCATGATCACCATGCGCGACCTGGTGAAGAACTGTCTGCGGATGCGTCCTGAACGGATCATCGTCGGCGAGGTGCGTGGACCGGAAGCCTTCGACCTGCTGCAGGCCATGAACACCGGCCACGACGGGTCGATGGGCACGCTGCACGCCAACAGCCCGCGCGAAGCCATCAGCCGGATGGAATCCATGATCACCATGGGCGGCTATGGTCTGCCCTCCAAGACCATCCGTGAAATGATCGTTGGATCGGTCGACGTCATCATCCAGGCGGCGCGCCTGCGCGACGGCTCGCGTCGCATCACCCACATCACCGAGGTGGTCGGGCTGGAGGGCGACGTGATCGTCACCCAGGACCTGTTCGTCTACGAGATCACCGGCGAGGACGAGAACGGCAAGATCATCGGCCGTCACCGTTCGACCGGCATCGCCCGCCCCCGCTTCTGGGACCGCGCCCGCTACTATGGGCTGGAGCGCGAACTGGCCGAGGCCCTGGACGCGGCGGAGTAGCGGCGATGCTGGAAGTCCTGGCCGCCATCCTGGCCTTCATCACCATCGGGGGCCTGGGCTGGGTCTTCGTCGGCGGCGACGACAGCTCCGCGCAGGCGGTGAAGCGCGCCGAGGCCATGGGTTTGGGCCAGACCAAGGCTGCGCGGGTCAAGGCCGCGAAGGCGGAAGCGAACACGCCGGAGGCGCGTCGCAAGGCCATCGAGAACCAGCTGAAGGAGGCCGAGCGCAAGGAACGCAAGGCCCGCATGACCATCGCGGCGCGACTGAAGCACGCCGGTCTGGGCATCAGCGTACGGACGTTCTGGATCATCAGCGGCGTTCTGGGCGTCGTGGCGGCTCTGGTGGCCCTGGTGTTCGGTCTCCACATCCTGGTGGCGCTGGGCGCGGGCGTCGCGGCGGGACTGGGCCTTCCGCGCTGGATCGTTGGCTTCGTAGCCAGCGGCCGGATGAAGAAGTTCGGGCTGGAGTTTCCAAACGCCGTTGACGTTATTGTGCGGGGCATCAAGTCGGGCTTGCCGGTTCACGACTGCTTCAAGATCATCGCCAAGGAGAGCCCCGCGCCGCTGGGCCCGGAGTTCCAGACCCTGGTCGAGGGCCTCGGCGTCGGCCTGACCCTGTCTCAAGCGCTGGAGAAGATGTACGAGCGCATCCCGACGCCGGAGCTGAAATTCTTCGCCATCGTCATCGCCATCCAGCAAAAGACCGGCGGCAATCTGGCCGAGGCCCTCGGAAACCTGTCTCATGTGCTCCGAGCCCGGAGGATGATGCGAGAGAAGGTCAAGGCCCTGTCGTCCGAGGCCCTGGCATCGGCCGGGATCATCGGCTCGCTGCCGCCCGTCGTGATGGCGCTCGTGGGTCTGACCACGCCGTCCTACATGGCGCTGATGTTCACCGATATCCGCGGGCAGATCATGCTGCTGGGCTCGGCGATCTGGATGGGCTGCGGCATCTTCGTGATGAAGCGCATGATCTCGTTCAAGATCTAGGGGGCGGGGCATGGGCATGATCGAAGCCATCGTCGAACCCCGCAACCTGCTCAGCATCGGCGTGGGCGTGCTGGTGTTCGCCACCATGATCACCCTGCTGGGGTCGATGACCGGCGGGGTCCAGCTCGACAAGCGGATGCAGGCGGTCTCGACCCGGCGAGACGAGCTGAAGCGCAAGTCGCGCGCCGCCATCGCCGGCGGCCAGGGCGGGCTGCGCCACACCGACGACGGATTCAAGAAGAAGATCGTCGAGCAGTTGAACCTGTCCAAGCTGCTGGAGGACCCAAAGGTCGCCGAGCAGATGATCCAGGCGGGCTTCCGCGGGCCCAGGCCGGTGACGACCTTCTACTTCTTCCGGTTCGCCACGCCGATCTTCTTCCTGCTATTCAGCGCATTTTATCTGTTCTTCATCAATGACTTCGGCCTGCCGCCGATCACCAAGCTGCCGATGATCATGGGCGCGACCGTGCTCGGCTTCTACGGCCCCAACGTCTATCTGCAGAACCGCATCACCAAGCGGCGCCAGTCGATCATGCTGGGCTTTCCCGATGCCCTGGACCTGCTGCTGATCTGCGTGGAATCGGGCATGTCGATCGAGGCGGCGATTGTGAAGGTCAGCCAGGAAATCGGCACGACCTCGGTCGAACTGGCCGAGGAGCTGGCGCTGCTGTCGGCTGAGCTCAGCTACCTGCCCGATCGGCGGATGGCCTATGACGGCCTGGCCAAGCGGACCAACCATCCGGGCGTGCGCGCTGTGGCGACCGCCATGGTCCAGGCTGAGCAGTACGGCACGCCGCTGGCGACCGCGTTGCGGACGATGGCCAAGGAAAACCGGGAGCTGCGTCTGTCGGCGGCGGAGAAGAAGGCTGCGGCCTTGCCGGCCCAGTTGACGGTGCCGATGATCCTCTTCTTCCTGCCGGTGCTGTTCGTCGTGATCCTGGGCCCTGCCATCATCCAGATCCAGGACCAGATGAAGACCCGCGACGGTCAGCAGGCGACTGCGCCGCAGACCGAATAGGGTGTCAGCCCGCTTCCGCGTGGGCCTTCAGGCTCTCGGCCACAGCCTCGCAGGCGGCCTTGAGATGGCGGCGGTTCTTCTCGTGAAAACCCTCTCCACGAAAGCCCCGGAAGATGAAGCCGTTGGCGACGATGCAGCTTTGCGGCTGAAGCTGCTCGATTTCGAAATAGCGAACGGCGTGGAATAGAAAGCCGCGCTTTTCGGTCAGGATCAGCTGGCTCTCCGGCGTCCACTCAGCCACGCCGAGTGTTGCGCGGCGCTCTCCCAGTGCCGGTATGGTCTCGGTGAGGGTCAGGCTGCCGCCAAAGCCGATGCGCCCCTCGACCTGGGTCTCGACCGGGTTCCAGCGGTCCCAGTAGGGAAGGTCGGCGATGAGGGCCCAGATGCGCTCCGCGCTGGTCTGGACGCCGATCCGCCGTTCGATCTTGAAGGTGCTCATCCGGCCGATTTCGCAATCCGGACAGCGGGACGCAAGCGGGGCTTTCGTCGCGTCGTCAGCGGCTGCCTTCCGGTCCGGGCTGGGAGGCGGGTGGCGTCTCCGGCGCAGGCGTATCGATCACATCGGGGTGCGGGTCGCGACGCAGCGTCGGGCTCATCAGGGCCATGACCGTCGCGATGGCGAGCAGCCCGGCATTGGCTCCGAACGGTGCGGCCTCGCCAAGGCCATAGAGCGCCACGCCGATCACAGGTGGCAGAAGGAAGCTGAGGCCCGCGAGTGACATCATCAGACCGGCCACGGCACCCTGTTCTTGCGGCCCCACCGCGAGCGAGGATCCGGCTGTGAAGCCGGGGCGGGCGAAACCGACGCCCATCGAAACCACGGCGTATCCGACCACGACCCCGAAATAGCCCGGCGCGACCATACTGAGCAGATTGCCCGCCAACGCCAGCCCGGCACCCCAGCGCATGAGGGCCAGTGGCTGCATCTTCAGCAGCGGGATCAGGCCCCATTGGACCATGAGCGTGGCAGCGGCGCCGGCGAACATGGCCACGCCGATGAAGGCCTGGGCCTGGGCGGCGGGCAGGCCCGTCTCAGCCATCTCGTCGATGATGTGGAAGCCCAGGACGGCGATATTCACGGCCTGGGCGCTCGTGACCAGAAGGCCGTAGAGCAGGAAATCGCGCACGCGTGGATCGCGCCACAACCCCTTGCCCGCATTGCCCATCCGGGCGGTCGGCAGGCGCACCACGTCGCCGGACGGCAGGCGTTTCCAGACGACGACCAGCACGACCAGGCCGATCAGGGCGAAGGCGTACATGGGTCCGGCCAGGCCAACGATAGGCAAGACGAGAAACGGTGACAGCACCGGCCCGATCACCGTGCCCAGCCCCTGGGCCGAGGCCAGCAGCGACATGGCCTGGGTGCGTTCCTCCGGGCTGGTCCTGTCGGCGACATAGGCCTGGGAGGCGATCGGCGCGGCCGAGCCCAGAACGCCATAGACGGTCCGAGCGACGGCCATGAGGACGAAGGCGGTCAGGGGGGCGAGCCATCCCTCCAGCCCGAAGGTGGCCCCAAGCCCAAATCCGGCCATGGATACGACGAAGCCGGTAAGGCCGATCAGGATGACGTTCTTGCGTCCCGCCCGATCCGACAGTCGCGCCCAGAAGGGCGAGGCCACCGTCCACATCAGAGCCGAGATGGCGAAGGCCGCGGCGACCAGGGTGTCGGCCAGGCCGAACGTCCGCCCGATGTTCGGCAGCACCGACTGCAACCCCATGTTCCCCGCCGCCGCGATCAGGCTGACGACGAACAGGATCACGAAGGCGGGCGAGGTGGGGGACATGGCCTGCCTTACCCCAATCCCGTCCTAGGGTCAGTCCTCGCCGACCACCGTCAGGGTGGGCTTGAGCCGCCGGCCATCATCCAGCCCAAGCCGCGCCTTGACCTCGAACAGGTCGGCGCCGGCGGGCACGATCAGGAGCTGCTTGGGTTCGGCGGCGTTGACGGCGACCACGGCCTTCTTGGGACAGATGTCGAAACATCCCGTCTCGATCACCGCCAGTTCGGCCTTCCTGCCCTTGCCGTCACCCGGCCGAAGATACTTCTTCAGGGCCTTTTTCAGCGACTTGTCGCCATCGGGGCCGAAGCCGCCGTCGAGCTTCTTCTGGCACTTCTTGCAGACCAGGACGACGTCCTTCCAGCGGGTCTTGGTCGTCTTGATCGCCATGTCCAACAGATCGGCTGCGTCGCCCCGATCCGCAAGTCGCTTGCGTCTGCGCAGGGCGTCTGCCCATCATCCAGCCTCGCTTTCAGGGGCCGTCTCCATGATCCGCACCGCAACCCTCGCCGCCATGCTGACGCTGGCCGCGGCGCCCGCCCTGGCTCAGGTCACCGCCGCCGAAGTCCGGACGGCGGCCGACGCCGTGAACGCCGACGTCGTCGCCTGGCGCCGCCACCTGCACCAGAACCCGGAACTCGGGCTGGCCGAGGTTCAGACGGCGGCCTTCGTTGCCGAACGCCTGCGCGGTTTCGGCTTCGACGAGGTGCGCGAAGGCGTGGGCCGCACCGGCGTCGTCGGCATCCTGCGGGGCACAGGCCAGGGGCAGCAGCGGGTCGTTGCGCTGAGAGCCGACATGGACGCCCTGCCGGTGCAAGAGGCCACCGGCCTGCCCTTCGCCTCGACGGCCACCGGGACCTATCTGGGCCAGACCGTGCCCGTGGCCCACGCCTGTGGCCACGACGCCCATGTCGCCATGCTGCTGGGCGCCGCGGAGGTGCTCAGCGGAATGAAGGACCGCTTCTCCGGCACCATCGTCTTCCTTTTCCAGCCTGCCGAGGAGGGCGTGCCGCCCGGCGAGCCGATGGGCGGGGCGCGACTGATGATCGAGGCGGGGGCGCTGGAGAACCCAGAGGTCGAGGCCATCTTCGGGCTGCATGTGGTGCCTGGGCGGCCGGGAACGATCTTCTATCGGCCGCAAGGGTTCATGGCGGCGTCGGATCGCGTGGATATCACCCTGACGGGCCGTCAGACCCACGGGGCCTGGCCGTGGCGGGGCGTCGACGTCATCGCCGTGGCGGGGCAGGTCATCTCGACGATCAATACCCTGACGGCGCGCACCGTCGATCCGACGACGACGCCGACCGTCTTCACCATCGCCACGCTCGACGCCGGTGTTCGCTACAACATCATCCCCGACACGGCGGCCATGTCCGGCACGCTTCGGACCTTCGACCGCGCCCAGCGTCAGGCGCTGGTGGACCGGGCCGGGGCCGCCATCGACCATGTGGCCGAGGCCTATGGCGCGACCGCGGACTTCCGCGTGACCGAGAACGCGGCCCTGGTGTTCAACGACCCGGCCCTGTCCGGCTGGTTGGCGCCGGTGCTGGAGGAGGCGGCCGGAGAGGGCAACGTCAACCCCGCCACCCCGCCGACGACGGTGGCGGAGGACTTCTCCTACTTCCAGAACGAGGTTCCGGGCGTCTTCTATCACCTCGGCGGAACCGCCGACGGCGTCGACCCAGCCACCGCCGCCCCCAACCACTCGCCCCAGTTCGACGTTAACGAGGATGTGCTGGTCGTGGGCGTGCGCGCCCATGTGCTGAGCGCCCTGCGGTTTCTGGAGAGCGGCGGGGCCTGACCGCAATCAGGCCAGCCAGACCATCATGCGCGTATCGACCGGCTCGCCGCGCGCCTTGCTGAAGCGCTTCCTCGTCTCGCCCGTATAGAGAAAGCCCGCCTTTTCCAGCACGCGGCCGGACGCCGGGTTGTCGGCGAAGTGGCCGGCCATGAGCGCGCGCCGCTTCCACCGCTTGCCGGCCCACACCAGAGCGCCCTCCAGCGCCTCGGTGGCGAAGCCTCGGCCCCAGAAGGGCCGACCGATCCAGTAGCCGGTCTCCGGAGCCACATCACTGTCCTCGAACATGCCGATGACGCCGACCGGGCCCTGATCCTCGTGCTCGATCAGGAAGGTGGCGGCCTTGGCCGGGTTCTGGGCCGCGACCTGGACGACGAAGGCCTCCGCGTCGCCCTGACCGAAGGGGTGGGGCATGCGGCAGGTCATGCGCGCGATGTCGGGATCGTTGGCCAGTCGCGCGATCGCAGGGATGTCCTGGGGTCCGGGCGCGCGCAGCAGGAGCCGCCGCGTCTCCACGACCGGAGAGGTTTCAATGACACACATGGGCCGCCTCGCCTGATGACGTGTCCGCCTCCTTGGGGAGGGCTCGGGCGGACTTCGAGGCGGGGAACGCAAACGGGGAGCCTGGTGATCCAGACTCCCCGCGGAATATTTCCCTTGGTCCGGATCGGCTGCTTCTTGGAGAGGAGCAACGCGATCCGAAGGCCGGTTTCGCGTTACTCGGCGGCAAGCGCCTGTTGGTCGTCGTTCGCCGGAATGATCGACACGTAACAGCGGCCGCCACGTTTGGTCTGGAACTGGACCGCACCGGTCGCCGTGGCGAACAGGGTGTGGTCGCGGCCGAGACCGACGTTGGTGCCCGGGTGGAACTTGGTGCCGCGCTGACGCACGAGGATGTTGCCGGCCAGCACGCGCTCGCCGCCGAACTTCTTCACGCCGAGGCGCTTGGACTCGGAGTCGCGACCGTTGCGCGACGAACCGCCGGATTTCTTGTGTGCCATGGGAAGTCTCCCGTTCTCTTACTGGTCTTAGGCTTCGTCGGACGAATCTTAGGCTTCGTCGGACGAAGCGGCGGTTTCGGTCTTGGCGGCGGCCTTCTTGGCCGGAGCCTTCTTGGCGGCCTTCGGAGCCTCTTCGGCGGCCGGAGCGGCTTCCACGCGCGGGGCCAGGCCGCGGGCGCGGGCGTTGATCTCGGCCTTGGTCAGCAGTTCGACCTTGCCGTCCCACTTGGCCTTCTCGCCGGCGCCTTCGATGCCGGTGATGCGCAGGACCGATTCCAGCTGGCGGTGACCGCGCGTGCGGCGATAGCCCTGGCGGCGGATCTTCTTGAAGATCTTCACCTTCTCGCCCTTGCGGGTCTCGATCAGGGTCGCGGCGACGACAGCGCCGTCGATCAGCGGGGCGCCGACGGTGACGCCCTTGTCGCCGCCCAGCATCAGGACTTCGCCGAAGTTCACGGCCGCGCCGGCCTCGCCGTCGAGCTTCTCGACCACGATGGTGTCGCCCGGTTGAACCCGGTACTGCTTGCCGCCGGTTTTGATCACCGCGTACATGTTGAGGCCTCGGCTTAACGCGAAAAAGAATGCGCCCGCCGGAGGACCCCCCGCGGGCGAAGAGCGGCGACATAGACAAGTGCCGCACCCGAGTCAACGCAAATGGCCCGGAGACAGGTTGGAGGGGCTAGTCGGAAGGTGTGCGATACGGCGTGCCCCGACGCATGTCCCGTTGCTGAAAAGCTCCGGAAATTACGAGCAGTCCCATCACCGAAACGTTAGATGCTGTGGAACGGGCGGTGATGCACTGACACGCTGGGCAACCAGACGATGTTGTCCACCGTCGCGAATGTAGGTCATGAATGACAGGACTTCAGGTGTTCGCCCTGATGGGCGCGTGGATCGTCCCGCTCCAGGCGACAGTGCAAGAGGGCTCATCGCCCCTTGAAGTGCTCGGTTATCTGCAACTGGAGACCGGCCGACGATCGGAACGTTACGAAGTTCAACACCAGTTTCAGTGCCAAAGCGGTGGACTTGATATCCGGCTCGAAGAGATCGCTGTGGCTGGAGCGCGCCGGCGCGAGGTCCGGATTATTGAGATCGGCACTCCGACGGGATCGCTTCCGCAATCGGAACTTCAGAAGGTGCAGGCCGCCCTTGACGATTACTGGCTGCTTCTAAGCACGCGCCTCCTCGCGTGTGACGACGGCAGACATGTGATCTGGCTCCAGGGCCGCAAGAGGGGAGGCACCCGGGACGAGTCGCTCTACATTGTCATCGATGGGCTTACTGTCCGTGAGCTGTCGGGCTGAGTCAGCGACGCGCTGTGTTTGCACGAGATGGCCTGTGAACCTCGCCCTCGCTATCTACGTGGGCAATGCCGACAACGCCTTCCTACAGTGACCCCCCGCTTGTCGCCGCCGACCTGATCCGCGACGAGGCCAAGCGCGCGCCCGACAAGCCGGGCGTCTACCGCATGTACGGCGAGGACGGGACCTGCCTCTACGTCGGCAAGGCCAAGTCGCTGAAGAAGCGGATCCTCCAATACGCCCAGGGCCGCTTCCACACCCAGCGCATCGGCCTGATGGTCTCGCTGACCCGCTCGATGGAGCTGGTGGTCACGGCGTCGGAGACCGAGGCCCTGCTCCTGGAATCCAACTTCATCAAGAAGCTGAAGCCCCGCTTCAACGTGGTGCTGAGGGACGACAAGTCCTTCGCCGAGCTGATGATCCGAAAGGACCACCGCGCGCCCCAGGTCCGAAAGCATCGCGGGGCCCACACGACGCCGGGCGACTACTTCGGGCCGTTCGCCTCGACCTGGGCGGTCAACCGCACCCTGACGACCCTGCAGAAGGCCTTCCTGCTGCGCTCCTGCTCCGACAGCGTCTACGAGACCCGCACCCGGCCCTGCATGCTGCACCAGATCAAGCGCTGCTCGGCGCCCTGCACCGGCCTGATCTCGCTGGAGGACTACGGCGATCTGGTCGAAGAGGCCTCGCTCTTCCTGCGCGGCAAGTCGCGCGCCGTCATCGGGCGCCTGTCCAAGGAGATGACGGAAGCCGCCGAGCGCATGGACTTCGAACAGGCGGCGCGGGTCCGCGACCGCATCCGCGCCCTGTCGGCCATCGCCATGGAGAACAGCGTCAACGCCGACGGGGTGGCTGAGGCCGACGTCTTCGCGCTCCACAGCGAGGGCGGCCAGGCCTGCGTGCAGGTGTTCTTCTATCGCGGGGGCCAGAACTGGGGCGGGCGGGCCTATTTCCCGCGCGTGGACAAGTCCGACACCGACCCGGAGATCCTGTCGGCCTTCCTCGGCCAGTTCTACGAGGACAAGCCGGTCCCGCGTCTGATCCTGGTCAACGTCGCGCCGTTCGAGAAAGAGCTGCTGGAAGAGGCCTTCTCGATGAAAGCCAAGCAGGCGGACGGCCGCCGGGTGGTCTCCATCGAGCGGCCGATGCGGGGCGACCGCAGGAGCCTTGTCGATCACGCCCTGACCAATGCGCGTGAGGCGCTCGGTCGCAAGCTCGCCGAAAGCTCGGCCCAGTCCAAGATTCTGGACGAGGTCTGCGAGGCCTTCGGGCTAGAGGCTCGGCCCGAACGCATCGAGGTCTACGACAACGCCCACATCCAGGGATCGAACGCCGTGGGCGGTATGATCGTGGCCGGGCCCGAAGGCTTCCAGAAGTCGCAGTATCGCAAGTTCAACATCAAGGGGACCGACCTGACCCCCGGCGACGACTACGGCATGATGCGCGAGGTCATGCGCCGCCGCTTCTCCCGCCTGGTCAAGGACGAGGAGGAAGGGACCGAGGAAGTCGTGCGACCCGACCTCCTGCTGATCGACGGCGGGGCGGGGCAGCTGGCCGAGGTTCAGGCGGTGCTGGCCGACCTGGGGCTGGAGGACATCACGGCCGTCGGCGTGGCCAAGGGGCCGGATCGCGACGCGGGGCTGGAGCGGTTCTTCGTGCCGGGCAAGCCGCCCTTCATGCTGCCGCTGAAGTCGCCGGCGCTCTATTACATCCAGCGGCTGCGCGACGAGGCCCACCGCTTCGCCAACGGGGCGCATGCCAAGCGCCGCGCGATGGACATCAAGAAGAACCCGCTCGACGAAATCGAAGGCGTGGGTCCCGGCAGGAAACGCGCCCTGCTGCACGCCTTCGGCTCGGCCAAGGGGGTCTCGCGCGCCTCCGTCGTCGATCTGGTCAAGGTCGAGGGTGTGAACCAGGCGCTGGCCGAACGGATCTACGGCTTCTTCCACCCCGAGACGCGGCGCTAGGGTTCGCTGATGTCGGAGCCGCGCGCATGAGCGACTTTTCCCATGGCACGGTGCACGAGGCGGGTCCCGACCTGCGCGCCGCCATTAAGGGCGATGCGGAGGCTCATGCCCTTTGGGAGGCCCTGACGCCGCTCGGCCGCAACGAATTCATCTGCTGGGTCGAGGACGCCAAACAGCCCAGGACCCGCGAGCGCCGCATCGCCCGGACGCTGGAGGAGATGCGCGAGGGCAAGAAACGCCCCTGCTGCTGGGCCGGCTGCATCCACCGCACCGACAAGGCCCCGAGCGCATGGCAGCAGGCGGTGCTGATCGACAAGACGCCGCGCGGCTGAGCCGGGGGTCGGAGGTTGGCAGGCCTCCGCCGGATGGCGTATGCCGCCCGCCCATGACTGACGCTGCCAATGACCCCCTCCTCGCGGGCTACCGCCGCTTTCGCACCGAGCATTGGCCCGAGGCCAAGGCCGAGTATGAGGCGCTGGCCGCCGGCCAGACGCCGCACACCCTGATCGTCGCCTGTTCGGACAGTCGAGCCGATCCCGCCCTGATCTTCGACGCCGCGCCGGGCCAGCTGTTCGTGGTCAGAAACGTCGCCAACTTGGTGCCGCCCTATCAGCCGGACGGCCAGCTGCACGGCGTCTCGGCGGCGCTGGAGTTTGGGGTGAAGGCGCTGAAGGTCCGCCGTATCGTCGTCATGGGCCACGCCCACTGCGGCGGCGTTGCAGCCATGCGGAACGGGGCCCCCGACGACGTTCAGGATTTCGTCGCGCCCTGGATCGAACAGGGCACGCCGGTCGTCCGCCGCGTCGCGGAAACCGCGGACCCGGCCGATGTCGAACAGGCGTCGGAGGAGGCCATCGTGCGCCTGTCGATCCGCAATCTGCGCACCTTCCCCTGGATCGCCGAGCGCGAGGCGGCGGGCGAGCTGGAGCTGACCGGCCTGCACTTCGGCATCGCCGAGGGCATCCTGCGCAAGCTGACCCCGGCCGCGCGGTTCGAACCGCTCGCCTGATTGTCGAAAGTAGTGAAATCCACTACATTGG
The DNA here is from genome assembly GCF_001295975.1 of Brevundimonas sp. AAP58. Lineage (GTDB taxonomy): Bacteria > Pseudomonadota > Alphaproteobacteria > Caulobacterales > Caulobacteraceae > Brevundimonas. The sequence goes on from NZ_LJHU01000042.1 coordinate 40,068, forward strand.
CGGCATGGAGCGGTCGATCTCAGCCACCGAAGCCAACCGCGAGTTCTCGCGCGTCCTGAGCGAGGTCTCGGGTGGCGCGACCTATGTCGTCACGTCGCACGGCAAGCCGGTCGCCAGGATCGCGCCGGTCACGCCGTCCGCGCTGGACGAAGACGCCAGGAAACGCCGGCTGATCGCCTTTCTCGATGAGATGGCCAGGACGCCGCCCCAGAACATGGGTCCGTTCACGCGCGACGACGGCTACGAGTGAGGGTCGCCCTCGACACCAACATCCTGGTCTATGCGGTCAGCGGGGGCGACGACGCGAGAAACGCGACGGCTCGCGCCCTGCTGAGGGCCCTGCCGCTGTCGGATGTCTGTCTTCCGGCTCAGGTCGCCGGAGAATTCTACACTGTCGTCGTTCGAAAGCTGAAGCGATCGCCGGATGCCGCCATCGCCATGCTGGCCGAGTGGCGGGAAGCTTTCGACATTCGCCCGGCGACGCAGGACGACTTCAGCGCGGCTTTCGAACTGGCCCGGGACCACGAGTTTCAGGTCTGGGACGCCCTCATCGTCAATGTCGCCGCCTCCGACGGCTGTGATCTGCTGTTGTCGGAAGACATGCACGATGGTTTTCGCTATCGCGGCCTGACCATCGTCAATCCGTTTTCCGAGCCGCCCCACCGGCAGCTGAAGCCTCTTTTCGACGCGCTGCCAGAAAGCCCCTGACGTGCCCCACAGCCATCGCGCCAATCCCATCCCCAACATCCTGACCGCGCTGCGGCTGATCGCGGGCGTGGCGATGTTCCTGATTCTGGCCGGGGCGACCGGAGGACTGGGCCCGTTGTCGTCCTATCTGAGCCCGGAGGATCAGTTCGGCCTCTATCGCGCGGCCTTCTACATCTTCGTCGTGGCCGCCTCGACCGACTGGGTCGACGGCTATCTGGCCCGGCGCTGGAACGCCACCACGCGGTGGGGCGCGATCCTGGACCCCATCGCCGACAAGGTACTGGTCACGGGCGCCATCCTGGGCGTTCTGACGTCCGGCAGCGTCCCGGAGATCGCCATTCCGTGCGGCCTGATCCTGTTCCGCGAGTTCGCGGTTTCGGCGCTGCGCGAGACCGTGGCCGGACGGGTGACGCTTGAAGTGACGACGTTGGCCAAATGGAAGACCACGGTCCAGCTGGTGGCGCTGGGCGCCCAGTTGTTCGCGCTCAACTGGGACGGCTTCGGGCTGGAGTTCGACTATCTGCCTTGGTTCCAACAGTTTTCCCTCACCCTGATCTGGTTCGCCGCCATCGCCACGGTGTGGACCGGCTGGCAGTACTTCGACACCGCGCGCCGCTCGCTGGCCGAACCCCAGGACTGAGCCCGCCATGACGCAAGACCGCCGGGTCCAGGCCGCGCGCCGGATCGCCTCGCACATCGCCGAGCACCTGCAGGCCGACCTGTCGCTCCAGCTGTGGACGGGCGAGGTCCTGCCGCTGGGGCCGAACGCGCGCGACGACATCCGCATCGTCCTGACCGACCCCGGCGCGGTTCGGCGGCTGATTCTGAAGCCCAGCCTGATGACCCTGTTCGAGCTCTATGGTGCCGGGGACGTGCGCATCGAGGGCGGCAGTCCGCTGGAGGCGGCCGAGCGCTGGGACCACGGCCGCGCCGTCCACCTGCCGCGTCGCGTCGACAAGAGCCTGATCGCGCGCGAACTGCTGCCCTTCCTGATGGGCGGCCGGACCCGGAGCGTCGGCGATGCCGCCTATGACGTCGAAGGCATGGCCGGCCAGCGTCAGGACAAGGCGGCGCGCAAGGACAAGGATTTTATCCAGTTCCACTACGACGTCGGTAACGACTTCTACGGCCTCTTCCTCGATCCGGAGATGGTCTATTCCAGCGCCTACTACGCCGACGACACGACCTCGCTGGAGGAGGCCCAGACCCGCAAGCTGGACCTGATCTGCCGAAAGCTGCGCCTCAAGCCGGGGCAGAAGCTGCTCGACGTCGGCTGCGGCTGGGGCGGTCTGTCGTGCTGGGCGGCGCGGCACTACGGCGTCACAGTTCACGGCGTGACCCTGTCCGAGGAGCAGCTGGCCTTCGCCCGCGCCAAGGTCGAGCGGCTGGGCCTGTCGGACAGGATCACGCTCGAGCTGCGCGACTACCGCGACCTCGACATGTCGGACCACTTCGACGCCATCAGCCAGGTGGAGATGTTCGAGCACGTCGGCTTCGCCAACCACGACCGCCACTTCCTGGAGATGAAGCGGCTGCTCAAGCCCGGCGGCCTCTATTTCCATCAGGCCTCGGTGCGGCGCGGCGGCAGCGACCCGGCCAATATCGCGCCCCAGACCCACGCCACCCGCGCCATCAGCCGCTTCATCTTCCCGGGCGGCGAGCTGGATACCATCGGCATGACGGTGACCAACCTGGGCCGGCTCGGCTTCGAGGTGCTGGACGTCGAGGACCTGCGTGAGCACTTCCAGCGCACCACGGCGGAGTGGTCGCGCCGCCTGATGGCCCGGCGTAAGGAAGCGGTCGCGATGGTCGGCGAGGAGCGGACGCGACTGTGGCTGATCTTCTTCGCCATGTGCGCCAAGGGCTTCGAGCGGGGGTCCATCCTGGTCTACCAGACGGTCGCCCAACGCCGTCGCGCAGGACCAAGCGGTCTGCCGTTGGATCGACGCAGTCTCTATGCCTGAAAACCCCTCGACCGTTATAAAGTAACGCGCTACAGGGTCGGCGATGTCGCCGTCCGACCTTGAACAGCCGGTCCTGCTCTCGCTCGTCGGGGGTGGGCTCGCGGCGGCCTTCCTGCATGCCGCCCTGCCCACGCACTGGCTGCCGTTCGTGCTGGTCGGGCGGGCGCAGCGGTGGAGTCTGGCGCGGAATCTCGCTGCGGTGACGGCGGCGGGGCTGGCCCATGTGGCCTCGACGGTGTTCGTCGGTAGCCTGATCGTGGCGGCCGGGCTCGTGCTCGACACGGTCATAGAGGGCATTCTGCCCTGGCTTTCGGCGGGTCTGCTGTTCGTTTTCGGCGGCTTCTACCTGATCCGGGCCATGGCGCGCCGACCGGCCACGGCCGGCGGCCCCGGTATGGATCTGGCCGAGCCGACCGTGTCGCACGCGGCCGCCTTCTGGGGCCTGGTCGGGGTCATGGCCCTGTCGCCGGGCGAGGTGCTGTTGCCCATCTACATGTCGGCGGCGGGCGAGGGGGCGGCTGTGCTGGCGGTGCTGACGCTCGCCTTCGCGCTCGGCACGGTTCTGGGCATGACGGTCTTCACCCTGCTGGCTCGCGCCGGGGCCTCGATCCTGCGGCTGGAACGGTGGGCGCGCTACGAGGGGGCGGTGCTGGGCGTCGCCCTGATCGCGATCGGCCTTCTTATCGTGACGCACCAGCACTAGGCTGGAGCCATGTCGGGCGGACACGCACACGCGGACCATGCGCACCACGACCATGATCATCACGACCATGGCCATGACGACGCGCATCATGGCCACCATCATGGCCACCATCACGGGCACGGCCCGGTCGATACCGGCGACTGGCGATATGGCGTGGGTCTGGTCGTCAATCTCGCCTTCGTCGTCTGCGAGGCCATCGCGGGCTTGATCTCAGGCTCGACGGCCCTGCTAGCCGACGCGGGGCACAATCTTTCGGACGTCCTCGGGCTCGCCATGGCCGGCGGCGCGGCGGTCCTGGCCAGGCGCGCGGCGGGACCCAACCGCACCTACGGCTTCGGCAAGGCGACGGTGCTGGCGGCGCTCGCCAACGCCATCCTGCTGATCTTCGCCTGCGGGGCCATCACCTTCGAGGCTGTGCGCCGGATCGCCGAGCCCGCGCCGGTCGAGTCGGGGCTCATCATGGCCGTGGCCGGGATCGGCTTCGTCATCAACCTCGGCACGGCTCTGCTGTTCATGAAGGACCACCACGACCTCAACGCCCGGGGAGCCTATCTGCACATGATGGCCGACGCCGGGGTGTCGCTGGGCGTCGTCGTTTCCGGGGGGCTGATCCTGCTGACGGGCTGGAGCGTGATCGACCCGGCGGTCAGCCTGGTTATCGTCGGCGTGATCCTGCTCGGGACCTGGGGCCTCTTTCGCGAATCGCTGAACCTCGCGCTCGACGCGGCCCCGGCTTCGGTGAACGTCGCAGCGGTCAAGCAGGCCCTGACGGAACTGCCCGGCGTGACGGCCGTCCACGACCTGCATGTCTGGGGTCTGTCCACGACGACAACAGCCCTGACCGCCCATCTTGTTCACGACCGGGGCGATCCCAAGGCTTTGCTGGCCGAGGCCCAGGGGCTGGCCAAGGCCCGCTTCGGCATCGCTCACACCACGTTTCAGCTCGAATCCGACGTCATGCCCGACTGCCCGGATTGCTGACGCTAGGTCAGTCCGGGCCTGCGCCAAATCGCCGGTGCGGCGTCCAATCGCTTGGCAAGCGGGGGTGCGGGCGATAAGGACCGCGTGAAATCGTCGATCCCTGTCGTTTCAGGGGCGACGCCGGGTCCGCGCTTCCCCGCCAGGTCCGGTTTACTGAGCAGGATGAGGAACAATCGCATGCGTCTGGGCAAGCGCGCCCTGAACGGGATCGTCGGCGGCATCGCCACGGCCTCGCTCGCCGCCTTCTTCGCCGCGCCCGCCTGGGCGCAAGACCTGATGGGCCAGCCTACCCCGGGCAATATCGGACTGCAGCCGGCGGCCTCGCCTGTGATGCATCAGGCGACCACCTTTCATAATGCCATCCTGATGCCGATCATCGTCGGAATCTCGCTGCTGGTCTTGGGCCTGCTGGCCTGGGTCGTGTTCCGCTACAACGCCAAGGCCAATCCGACCCCGGCCAAGTGGAGCCACAACACCCTGGTGGAGATCGTCTGGACGGTGTTGCCGGTCATGATCCTGGTCGGCATCTCCCTGTTCTCGTTCCGCCTGCTGTTCGCCTATCATAACATGCCAACGCCGGACCTGACGGTGAAGGCGACCGGCAACCAGTGGAACTGGGCCTATGAGTACCCGGACCAGGGCGTGCCGGAATACATCTCCAACATGCTGCCGGAAGCCGAGGCCCAGGCCCAGGGCGTGCCCTATCGCCTGGCCGTAGATGAGCCCATCGTCGTGCCAGTGGGCAAGACGGTGCGTGTCCTCGTGACCGCCGCCGACGTGATCCACGCCTTCGCCCTGCCGGCGTTCGGGCTGAAGACCGACGCAATCCCGGGCCGGGTCAACGAGACCTGGTTCCGTGCCGAGCGTACGGGCATCTTCTACGGCCAGTGTTCGGAACTGTGCGGCGTCGATCACGCCTTCATGCCGATCCAGATCAATGTCGTGACCGAGGCCGAGTTCGCCGACTGGGTCGCTTCCAAGGGCGGATCGATGACCCCGGCCACCGCCGCCGAGGCTCCGGGCGGAACGGCCGCTCAAGTCGCCGCCGGCACGACCGGCGCCCCGACCGAGGCTCCGGCCGCCGCCGACGCGGCCCAGCCGGCCGTCGCCGAAGCCCCGAACCCCGCCGCGCCCAGCGCTGGAGCGGCCTCCGCTCCAGACGCCGCGCCCGCGCAGTAATCGTCAGACCGAAAACGATCATGGCCACCGACATCACCGCCGACACCCACATCGCTCCCGGGCATGACGCCCATGCGGAGCACGACCACAAGCCGGGCTTCTTCACCCGCTGGTTCCTGTCCACCAACCATAAGGACATCGGGACGCTGTATCTGATCTTCGCCATTATGGCGGGTATCGTTGGCGGGATCCTGTCAGGCTTCATCCGGCTGGAGCTGGCCGAGCCGGGCATCCAGTGGTTCGTGCCCGGGGGCCTGATCGAACAGCTCGGGATCGTCGAAGCCTCCAAGCACGGCTACAACGTCACCGTCACGGCCCACGCCCTGATCATGATCTTCTTCATGGTCATGCCGGCGATGATCGGCGGCTTCGGCAACTGGTTCGTGCCCATCATGATCGGGGCGCCCGACATGGCCTTCCCGCGCATGAACAACGTCTCGTTCTGGCTGCTGGTCTCGGCCTGGGTGCTGCTGTGCCTGTCGCTGTTCGTGGACGGCGGACCGGGTCGCGGCTTCGGCGGCGGCTGGACCATCTATCCGCCGCTCTCGACCAGCGGCCACACGGGTCCGGCCATGGATCTGGCGATCTTCTCGCTGCACGTGGCGGGTGCCTCGTCGATCCTGGGCGCGATCAACTTCATCACCACCATCTTCAACATGCGGGCGCCGGGCATGACGTTGCACCGGATGCCGCTGTTCGCGTGGTCGGTGCTGGTCACCGCCTTCCTGCTTCTGCTGTCGCTGCCGGTTCTGGCGGGCGCCATCACCATGCTGCTGACGGACCGCAACTTCGGCACCAGCTTCTTCGATCCCGCCGGCGGTGGTGATCCAGTGATGTTCCAGCACCTGTTCTGGTTCTTCGGCCACCCCGAGGTCTACATCCTGATCCTGCCGGGCTTCGGCATCATCAGCCACATCGTCTCGACCTTCTCCAAGAAGCCGGTGTTCGGCTACCTGGCGATGGCCTACGCCATGGTCGCCATCGGCTTCGTCGGCTTCATCGTGTGGGCCCACCACATGTACACGGTCGGCATGAGCGTGAACCTTCGCGCCTACTTCATCGCCGCGACCATGATCATCGCGGTTCCGACGGGCGTGAAGATCTTCAGCTGGATCGCGACCATGTGGGGCGGCTCGCTCAGCTTCAAGACGCCCATGCTCTGGGCGATCGGCTTCATCTTCCTGTTCACGGTGGGCGGTGTGACCGGCGTGGTCCTGTCGAACGCCGGCATCGACTACAGCCTGCACGACACCTACTACGTCGTGGCGCACTTCCACTATGTGCTGTCGCTGGGCGCTGTCTTCGCCATCTTCGCGGGCTTCTACTACTGGTTCGAGAAGATGTTCGGCGTGAAGTACAACGAGTTCCTGGGCGCGCTGCACTTCTGGATCATGTTCGTCGGCGTGAACGTGATCTTCTTCCCGCAGCACTTCCTGGGCCTGCAGGGCATGCCGCGCCGCTACATCGACTACCCGGAGGCCTACACCCTGTGGAACCAGGTCTCGTCGTGGGGCTATGCCATCACCGCGGTCGGCGTGGTCGTGTTCCTGATCGTGCTGATCGAGGCGGCCGTCCGTCGCCGCGCCGGTGTCGCCAACCCCTGGGGCGAGGGTGCCACGACCCTGGAATGGACCCTGTCCAGCCCGCCGCCGCATCACCAGTTCAACGAACTGCCGGTCGTCAAGGCCGACAGCCACTAAGAGGATCACAATCCTCACCCGCGTAGCGGGGGAGGGGGACCAGCCGAAGGCTGGTGGAGGGGGCGGCTCCAGAAACGGTGTGCGCTTCCGCCCCCTCCACCATCCTTCGCCAAGTGGCTTCGGATGGTCCCCTCCTTGGCTCGGCTGCGCCGCCCCTGCGTCGACCCCCGTTCCGCTACGCTCCGCGGGGGAGGATTTTCTCAGTTCAGAACGCGCCCGCCGGGAACGTCGAGGCTGAAGGCCGGGATCGTCGCCTCGAAGGAGCGGCCCGTGGCGTCGGCCATCATGAACGCCCCCTCCATCGTGCCGGACGGCGTCGGGAGCGGGCAGCCCGAGGCGTAGGAGTAGCTGTCGCCCGGTGGGATGACCGGCTGTTCGCCGACCACGCCGGGGCCACGCACCGTCTCCACATGGCCGGTGGCGTCGGTGATGATCCAGCGCCGCGCCATCAGCTGGACGGTCTCCCGACCCCGGTTCTCGATCTCGACCTGATAGGCCCAGACCCAGCGGCCCTCGTCCGGATCGGACTGGCCCGCGAGGTAAGCGGGGCGCACGCGGACGACGACGCCCTGGGTTTCGGCTTCGTAAGGCGGGCTGTCGTGCATGGGCCGATGGTCGCGCCGGACTGTGACCGTTTCAAGCGCGGTCGCCCGAAAGCTGTTTCCGGCGCGGATCGCCGTGTATGCGATGGCGCATGACCCTGACCTACGACCGCCCCGGCATCCTGCCGTGCCAGACCATCGAGACCCTGATCGCCACGGGCGCGATCACCTCGGCCACGCCGTTCGACTCCGATCAGGTCCAGCCCGCGTCTCTGGATCTGCGGCTGTCCGACCGCGCCTGGCGCGTGCGGGCGTCCTTCCTGCCCGGACGGCGGCTGGTGAGCGAGCGGATCGCCGATGTGGAGATGCACCCGATCGACCTGTCCAAGGGCGTCGTGCTGGAGAAGGGCTGCGTCTATATCGCCGAGCTGCAGGAGCGGCTGGCCCTGCCGCCGGGGCTGATCGCGCGGGCCAACCCCAAGAGCTCGACGGGACGGGTCGACGTCTTCGTGCGGTTGCTGACCGACCGGGGCGGGTCGTTCGACGACGTGGAGGCGGGATACGAGGGGCCGCTGTATCTGGAGATCGCGCCGCAGACCTTCTCCATCCTGGTGCGGCCGGGCACGCGGCTCAACCAGCTCAGGCTCAAGGCCGGGGAACCGCCGAAGCTGGAGACGCGATCGGTCGGCGTCGACCTGCAGGGCGGGGATATCGTCGGCTTCCGGGGGCGTCGGCACGCGGGCGTGGTCGATCTGGACCATATCGACGGGCATGACCCGAAGGACTTCTGGGAGCCGCTGACCCTGCGGCGCGGCGAGCTGCTGCTGGACCCGGGCGAGTTCTACATTCTTGCCTCGAGCGACGACGTGGAGATCCCGGTCGATCAGGCCGCCGAGATGACGCCGATCGATCCCAGCGTGGGTGAGTTCCGGGTGCATTACGCGGGCTTCTTCGACCCCGGCTTCGGCACGGACGAGGCCCACGGCGCGGGATCGAAGGGGGTGCTGGAGGTGCGCACGCACGACACGCCGTTCCTGCTGGAGCATGGCCAGATCGTCGCCCGGCTGGTCTATGAACCGCTGACGGAGCGGCCGACGCGGCTCTATGGCGAGGGCGGCAGCCACTATCAGCGGCAGGGGCTGAAGTTGTCGAAGCATTTCCGGGCGTGGAGATGAGTTGGCTCCGACGCCTGCTCATCAGACCTAAGCCGCCCGCGGAGGGCGACGAGTATCGCGTTGTGGCCCTGCTCTATAACGCTGTCGGATCGCGGTCCGCCGAGGTCAGGCTTTTCGACTCGGGACAGACTTACATCGTAGAGCGAGAAACGATCGAAGGCGTTCTCGTAGAGCGTCATAATGGCGCAATGGTCGGCCCCTTTGCCTCTCCTCAGAAGGCGGAGCGCTTCATTACGTCTACCGACTGGTTCAATGAGGGTGTTCCACCATCGGCCTAGACCAGCCGATCCGCCTTTCTGAGGTCAGGGAACAGCCTGGCCCACAGCCCCGTCGCCCCCAGTGCCCCGATCCCTCCGAACACCGCCGCGCCGATGGGGCCGAGGAAGCGGACCATGACGCCGGAATAGGCCTCGCCCAGTTCGTTGGAGGCACCGATGAACAGCATCGACACCGACGACACCCGGCCGCGCATGTGGTCGGGGGTGGAGAGCTGGATCAGGGTCTGGCGAATGTTGACGCTGATCATGTCGGCCGCCCCGCCGATGAACAGCGCCAGCGCCGAGAGCCACACGACCTTGCTGAGGCCGAACGTCAGGGTCGCCAGGCCGAAGACGGCGACCGAGGCGAACATCCAGACGCCGCCCTTGCTTGGGATGGGATAGCGCGACAGCAGCACGGCCATAACCAGGGCGCCCACGCCGAACGAGGCGCGGAGCAGGCCGAAGCCCTCGGGGCCGACCTGAAGGATGTCGCGGGCGAAGATGGGCGTCAGCAACGCCACCCCCGCGAACAGGACGACGATCAGATCGAGCGAGATGGCCCCCAACACGATCTTGGTGTTCCAGACGTAGGCGAGGCCTTCCTTGACCGACTGCCAGCGGCCGGGACCGCCTTCGATGCGCGGAGGCTCGCCGCTGGTGCGCATCAGGAGGAAGCAGAGGAGGCCGACGCCGAAGAGGGCGAGCGAGGTCCCGTAGGCGAGCGGCGTGGACAGGCCGACGATGACGCCGCCGAGCGCCGGGCCGGCGATGGCGCCGGTCTGGAAGGCGATCGACTGGGCGGCGATGGCGCGGGGAAGCGCCGCGCGGCCGACGACCATGGGCAGGAAGGCCTGGCTGGCGGGCGCGAGAAAGGCGCGGGACGCCCCGAAGCCGAAGGCGACGGCCAGAAGGCCCCACAGCGGCGGGTTGCCGTGGAGCGCCATGGCGAGGAAGGCGGCGGCGCAGGTTCCTTCAGCGACGATGGCCAGCATGACGGTGGTGCGGCGGTTCCTGCGGTCCGCCATCTCGCCGGCGGGCAGGGTCAGGGCCAGGAGCGGGATGAACTGGAACAGGCCGACGAGGCCCAAGTACAGGCTGGCCTGTTCGATCGGGTGATCGCGGCGCGCAATCTCATAGACCTGCCAAAGCAGGGCCGAAGACTGGATCTGGATGGCCAGCACCGCCGACAGCCGCCCCAGCCAGATCAGGCGGAAATCGCGGATGGCCCAGGGGTTGGTTCCGTGAGCGGCCAGCGCGGCCTCGGCGGTGGGCTTGGTGATCGGCTCAGGCGCCTCGGGAGAGTCCGTCACGTCACCCGGCCGGCGCTGGTGTCATAGGGCGTGCCGTCCTTGTGGCGATAGGCGGTGTCGCCGTCGCCGGCGATCATCAGGTCGATGTCGGGATAGTCGACCGCGTCCTGATCGGGATTTCGTCCGCCGACCTCAAGGATCACAGCGGGCTCGCTGGAGCGGTTGACCAGGTGATGGCCGTTGGCGACGCCCTTGGGAAAGCCCGCGCACTCGCCCGCGCGCAGCACCGTCTCGCCGTCATTGTCGATCAGCACGACTTCGCCCGAGACGACCCAGACGAACTCGTCCTCGGCTGTGTGCCAGTGCCGCTGCGACGACCAACCGCCGGGCGGAAGGATCAGGCGGTTGACGCCGAACTGGGTCAGGCCGACGGCGTTGCCCAGTCGCCGACGCCGACGTTCGCGGCAGGGGGCGTCGAAGGGCGGCGGATAGGCCGTGCCGTTGCGTTCGGGGGCTGCGTCGATGTCGATCTTGGGCATGGACTTCTCGCGGCTGCGAAGTCCCCCTAAAGCATGGTCGCATGAGCGGCGCATCCCCCATCATCGATCCCGTCCAGCTGACGCGCGACCTGATCCGCCGACCCTCGGTCACGCCCGCCGACGAGGGCGCGATGGACGTGCTGGAGCGGGTGCTGACGGGGCTCGGCTTCACCTGCCGCCGCATGGCCTTCGAGGGACCGGGCGGAGAGGGCGTGCACGCCCGGATCGAGAACCTCTATGCCCGGCTGGGCACGGCGTCGCCCAACCTCTGTTTCGCGGGACATACCGACGTGGTGCCGACGGGGGATGCCGGGGCCTGGTCCTCGGCGCCGTTCGAGGCGGAGGTGAAGGACGGCGTCGTCATCGGTCGAGGCGCGGTCGACATGAAGGGCGGGATCGCCGCCTGGGTCGCGGCGGTGTCACGGGTGCTCGCGGATGGACCGCCGAAGGGCTCGCTGTCCTTCCTGATCACGGGCGACGAGGAAGGCCCGGCGCTGCACGGGACCAAGCGGGTGGTCGAGGCTCTGGCCGCCGAGGGCGAGGTGATCGACGCCTGCGTGGTGGGCGAGCCGTCGTCGCTGCAACGGCTGGGCGACACCATCAAGATCGGGCGGCGCGGGTCGCTGAACACCTGGATCACCGTCCACGGCAAGCAGGGGCATGTGGCCTATCCGGACCGGGCGGCGAACCCGGTGCCGGTGCTGGTGCGGCTGCTGGCGCGGCTGGACGCCCATGGACTGGACGATGGGTATGAGGCGTTTCAGCCCTCGAACCTGGAGCTGACCACCATCGATGTCGGCAATCCGGCGACGAACGTCATTCCGGCCGAGGCGAAGGCGCGGCTGAACATCCGCTTCAATCCGGCCCAGACCGGCGACGGCCTGATCGACTGGCTGAACCGGGAGGCCGGGGCGGTGCAGGCCGAGACGGGGCTTCAGATCACGTTGGACCATATGTGTTCGGGCGAGGCTTTCCTGACGCCGGAAGGCTGGTTCACAGGCGCGGTGCAGGACGCGGTCGAGGCGGAGCTGGGCATCCGGCCGGAAGCCTCGACGACGGGGGGCACATCGGACGCCCGCTTCATCCGCGCCCTGTGTCCGGTGCTGGAGCTGGGACTGGTCGGCCAGACCATGCACCAGATCGACGAGCGGGCGCCCGTCAGCGAGATCGAGGCCCTGACAGGGGCCTATCGGCGGGTCATCGAGATGGTCTTCGCCCGCGCGGAACCTTGAAGAGACGGCCTTTCCCGGTCATATAGGAACGGCGAGGGAACGCGGCGGATGACCGCGCGCTGTCCCTTGAGACGCGCAAGACACTTTTTGAACCACATAAGGAACCGACGCCCATTCGCCGTCCGATGAACCAGCCGCCCGTGAAAGACGGGCCGCCCATGAACCAAGACATCCGCGCCCCGCGCGTCCTGCTGATCGACCAGCACGGGGAAAAGCAGGGTGTGATGCCGACCTCCGCCGCTCTGGAGGCCGCCGAGGAGGCGGGGCTGGACCTGGTTCAGATCGTGTCGACGTCCGAGCCGCCGGTGGCCAAGATCCTCGACTACGGCAAGTTCCGTTTCCAGGAGCAGAAGAAGAAGGCCGAGGCGCGCAAGCGTCAGAAGGTCGTCGAGCTCAAGGAAATCAAGCTGCGCCCCAACATCGACGTCCAC
>NZ_LJHU01000043.1 GCF_001295975.1 Brevundimonas sp. AAP58
GGGGCGGGGACGCGGCGGGCGGCAGCCGCCGCAGCGGTCCGTCGTCACATAGCGCCGGCCGAAGCCGTGGACCGTATAGCCGAACGGGCGGCTCGGCCCGTATCCCGGTCCGCTGACGTAGACATAGCCATACCCGCCGCCATAACCGTAGCCTCCCAGGTCGATGCCGCCCGACCCGACCGCCACCATGCCGCCGTGCCCGCCATAGCCGCCGCGCACCTGCCCCAGGTCGTAGCCGCGGGCGTTGATCGCCGCTCCGGCGCCCGCCGAAGCGTAGGCGCTGGCGGTCGCTGTGGCGGTCGCGTTCACATGGACGTTGATGTTGCCGCCCCGGTGTCCGCCGCCTCCGCAGCCACCCCGGCACCCGCCACCCGGATGCCCTCCGCCGCCACCGGGTCGCTCTCCGGCGAGCGCGGGGGAGCCGGCCAGGATCAACAGGCCGGCGAGCGAGGCGATGAGGGTCGAAATCAGTCGGGACACGGCGGGACACTCCAGGCGGATCAAGCCCTCCTAGAGCCTCTCGCGGCCCTTGGGTTCCGCATGCTCGCGCGGCGCGAGAGCGGCGTTCCAGACGTGGTTAAACTTCGCGCCGGTGGCGTGAAGCTGCGCGTCAAGCCGCCTCAGCGGTCGTAGAGATAGGGGCCCACGCCGCAGTTGCAGTCGCGGTCATGGCGCCGATGATCCGCCCCGCGCGGAGGCCGGTCGTCGTTGTAGCCATAGGCGTCGTGATAGCCGCGCCCCGGCGGGCTGGACCACCGCGTCCAGCGGTTGCCCGTGCTGTAGCCGTAGCGTCCGCCCCGGTCGTGGCCATGATGGCCGTACCCGTGTGCGTGGCTAACTGGCGGGCGATACGCTCGAGGGTCGCCATAGCCGTCGCCTCTATATGGATGGTCGCTATAGGCCCGTGCCGAGCCGTCAAAGTGCCCCGTCGCTGCAAGCCCCGTCACGGCATAGGCGCGTCCGTCCAGTTCTGTCAGGCCGCCGCCCCAACGGCCGTGGCTCTGTCCCCATGTGACGACCGGAGCTTGACCATAGGGCTGACCCCAGGTTTGAGCCGCCGAAGGTGCGGCGACGGCTGAGGCCAATAGTCCCGCCACGAACAGAAATTCCCGCATCGCCGTCTCCTCCGTCTTGTCAAAGGTTAACACGGTTCGTCGGATTTCGCTTGCGTCGGCAAGCAGCAGTCCGCGGCCGGTGCCTTGGTTCGTTTGGCATGCTGTAGGCGAACCACCGGCTGCGGTCGGGAGATCGGCTTTCGCCGTTGCCCTGACGCTCGAGGCGGCCGCGTCATGGCGAAGGCTTTGCCCCACGCCTTAAATCTCTGTCATGTTTCGCCAGCTACCTTGCGACGACAGATACCTTGCGATAGGTGTTGGATCGTCAAGGAGGTGATCGGCATGCCCGAAACCATAGAAATCCAGCTGAAGAAGGGGGTGCTGACGCTGTGCGTTCTCGCGCTGCTTGCCCGCGGCGACAGCTACGCCTACGAGATCGCCAGCCGGCTGTCCGACGCCATCGATATGGGCGAGGGCACCATCTACCCGCTGATGCGGCGCATGCAGACCGACGGCCTGGTCGAGACCTATCTGGTCGAATCCAGCTCCGGCCCGTCGCGCAAATACTACCGCCTCAGTGAGGCCGGCCGCCAGGCGCTCGCCGCCCAGTCCGCCGAATGGACTCACTTCGCCCGCGCCGTCGACGCCATCGTGACGCCGACCGCCGAGGCTCAGACTCAAGCTCAGGGGGAGCCCGCATGACCCGCCAGGAATTCCTTCGTCGGCTGCGCGCCGGCCTCGTCGGTCTGCCGACGACGACCGCCGCCGAGATCGCAGCGGACTACGAAACCCACTTCGACGATGGCATCGCCGCCGGCCGTTCCGAAGCCGAGGTGGCGGCTGCGCTCGGCGACCCCGACCGCCTGGCCCGCGAACTGCGCGCCGAGGCCGGGGCCCAGCGCTGGCATCAGGAAAAGAACCCCTCAGCCGCCGCCGCCGCCGTCTTCGCCGTGCTGGGTCTGGGGGCTATCGACATCCTGATCCTGCTCCCCATCCTCATGGGCGTGATCGGCACCCTGTTCGGCTTCTTCATCGCCGCCATCGCCCTGTTCTTCTCGGGCGGCGCGGTCATGGTGGCCGGACCCTTCGCGGCGCCTCCGGGCGGCCCGCTCGCGGCCATCCTGTTCGGTCTGGGCCTCATGGCGGCGGCGACCACGATCGGCGCGCTGCTGGCCATCGTCAGCGTCTGGCTGGTCAACGGCCTCGTCTGGTTCGCCCGCCTGCACTACCGGCTGCTGAAGCCGGCGCTCGAACCCTCCAACAGCAACACGACCTCGGGAGCCGTCGCATGATCCGCACCCTCTTCATCATCGCCGGGGCCGCCCTGGTCCTGTCCATCGCCACCATCGGCGGGGCCGCCGCGCTCGGCAGCCGCGACCTGGCCGCCAACGGCTGGTCCTGGACCTTCATCGAGGACGAATGGGGCAACGGCCGCATCCAGCGTGCCGGCAAGGCCGAAGACCTCGGCCCCGACGTCACCCGCTCGGTCGCCTTCGAAGGCGGCGAACGCCTGGAGCTCGGCCTGTCGGCTGACGTGACCTACGTCCAGGGCGACGCCAATACGGTCGAGATCGTCGGCCCCCAAAGCGTCATCGACCGCATTCGCGTCCAGGGCTCGCGCCTGTGGATGGAGGACGGGCCGGAGCGTGTCACCCTGCGCTGGAACGGTCACGGGCTGAACGGTTGGTCGGACTCCGAGCGTATCCGCATCACCGTCACCGCGCCGTCGGTCACCACGTTCGACCTCGAAGGTTCCTCGGACCTGAAGATCCGCGACTACGACCAGGATGCCCTGTCCATCGATGTCTCCGGCTCGGGCGAGGTCGAGGCCGACGGCCGGGCCCAAACGCTGGAGCTCGACATCTCCGGCTCGGGCGAGGTCGACCTTTCGCGGATGACCCTGACCGACGCCAACGTCGCCATCGCCGGCTCCGGTGAAACCATCCTGCGTCCCACAGGCCGCGCCGACATCACCATCTCCGGCTCGGGTGACGTGGAGCTGCTGCAGCGTCCGACGACCCTGAACCAGAACGTCAACGGCTCGGGCGACATCGACGTGCGGGGATAAGCCCAGCGCATATCGAAGGGAGGGTGAAGACAACCGCGCTTCCCCTCCCTATCTTTTTCGCCATGACCGTCCACATCCCCCCGCCGCCGCTGCTCGCAACCTCCGGCGTCGATCCCGACGAAGCCCTCTCCATTCTCCAGACCGCCCTCTCCGGTGCCGACGACGGAGAGTTGTTCCTCGAGCGGTCGGAACTGGAATCGCTCGTATTCGACGATGGTCGCCTGAAGTCCGCCGCCTATGACGCCACCGAGGGCTTCGGCCTGCGCGTCGTCGCCGGAGAAACGGCCGGCTATGCCCACGCCAATGAGATCAGCGCCGCCGCCCTGCGTCGCGCCGCCGACGCCGCCGCCCTGGCCAAGTCCGGCCATGCCGGCGTCACCGCTGAAGGTCCCCGCGCCACCAACCAGCGGCTTTACGAGCCTGTCGACCCGCTGGCATCGCCGACGTTCTCCGACAAGATCGCCCTGCTGCAGGAGATCGACGCCTTCGCCCGCGCCCGCGACCCGCGCGTGGTCCAGGTCTCGGCGACCCTGGTCGGAGAGCGCCGCGCGGTCGAGATCCTGCGCGCCGACGCCCTGACCGTGCGTGATGTGCGGCCGCTGGTTCGCCTCAATATCTCCGTCACCGTCGAAAGGGACGGCCGCCGCGAGAGCGCCACCACCGGTGCCGGAGGGCGCGCCGGTTTCGAGACCTGGATCCAGCCCGCCCGCTGGCAGGCCCAGGTCGATGAGGCCATCCGCCAGGCGGTGGTCAACCTCGACGCCGTCGACTGCCCAGCCGGAGAGATGGACGTGGTGCTGGCCGCCGGCTGGCCCGGCGTCCTGCTGCACGAGGCGATCGGACATGGCTTCGAGGGCGACTTCCACCGGAAGGGCTCGTCGGTCTTCACTGGCATGGTGGGCAAACGGGTGGCCGCGCCCGGCGTCACCGTCGTCGACGACGGCTCCATCGCGGGGCGGCGCGGGTCGCTGACCGTGGACGACGAAGGTACGCCCACCTCGCGCACCGTCCTGATCGAGGACGGCATCATGGTCGGGCTGATGCACGACCGGCAATCGGCCCGGCTGATGGGTCAGGCGGCCACGGGCAATGGACGGCGCCAGTCGTTCGCCCACATGCCCATGCCGCGCATGACCAACACCTTTATGGAGAACGGCGACGCGTCTCGCGCCGACATGATCGCCTCGACGAAGCGTGGGCTCTATGCGGCCAACTTTGGCGGCGGCCAGGTCGACATCGCCAACGGCAAGTTCGTCTTCCAGTGCACCGAGGCCTATCTGATCGAGGACGGCAAGGTCACCGCCCCGGTGCGTGGCGCCACCCTGATCGGTGACGGGGCGACGGCGCTCACCAAGATCGAGATGGTCGGAAACGACTTCGAGTTCGATCCGGGCGTCGGTGTCTGCGGCAAGGCGGGGCAGGGCGTGCCGGTCGGCATCGGCCAGCCGTCGCTGAAGATGGGCGGGCTGACGGTGGGGGGGACGGCGGTCTAGCGGATCACTCCGCCCGCCACTCCGGCCCGACGATGTCGAAGCCGTCGGCCTCCAGCCCGTCAAGCACGCCGCCGGGCTCGGCCAGCAGACGCAGCGGCGCGACGGCCAGGGTGACGCCAGGCTGTTCGACCGCGTCCGAGATGGCGGTCAGCCACTGGCCGCGAAGCTGAGGCCCGATCTCCGGGTCGCCCCACGGCCAGCACTGTCCCAGCGCGATGTCGAGCGGATTGGCCATGACCTCGGGCACACGGCGGGCGCGCCAGTCGTCCGCGCGTTCGGCGAAGTTGCCCGGCCCGGCCTCGGCGGCGGTGACGGCGGCGGCGATGCAGGGGCGATAGACCTCGGGCGGCTGGGTGATCAGGTTGTCGACGATCTCGTCGCCCCGGACGAAGCCGATGGACTGGCCCTCGATCCGCGCCCGGCGGGCGGCGTCGCGCACTGCGTCCTCGGCGTCCCGGCCGCTGCGCCGCTCGAAACCGGCGTGGTCGTTCATCAGGTTGATGCCCAGCAGGAAGAAGCTGCGGGTGCGCCAGTCGTCGCCCCGCTCATCAGCCATGACGGCTTCCAGCCGCGCCTGAACGGCGGGCTCGAGGTAGTCGGCGCTGGTCTTGCCTTCCGGCAATTGGGTCACGGTCCGGCCGCGCCAGATGAGGCGGAAGATGTCGGCTGGAGAGATTCGCCCGACCGGCGGATAAAGCACGCGATCCGCCCGCGCCGTCGCCTCCTCCAGACCGGCGGGGCTCCATTCCAGATCGCGCGGGACGCCGCGGATGTTGCCGACGAGGATTAGGGACCGGTCGCCCTTCGACACTTCCCAGACGGGGACGTCGCTGCGCCGTGCGATGACGATGATGTCTTCGACGCGGTCCTCGACCGGGTCCTGAGCCAGCGCAGCCTGGGCGCTCGTCAGGAGCGCCAGGGCCGCGATGAGGATGGACTTGGCCATGCTGGAACTCCTTCGTTATGTGTAAAGGAGGCTTTACCAGACTTGTGGCCGAAGCGTGGCGGTGGGATCAGCGCGGGGCGCGGCGGCCCAGCAGGACCGGCACGGTGATGGCCAGGAGCGCCAGATTGGTCAGGGTCAGGCCCACGTCCAACTGAATGGCATGGACCGCCAACATCACCGTCTCCAGCACGATCAGACCCGCCGCCGAGACCAGCAGCGGCCAGCGGCCCAGCGTCCAGGACGCCAGGGGCGCGATCAGGCCGAGCGAAAGCACCATTTCGACGATGCCGAGACCGCGCACCAGGCTTTCGTTGACGTAGGCTGGCCAGGTCATCAGGGCGACCAGATTATCCATCGGCTCGCTGATCTTGGCGTAGCCGGCCGCGAGGAAGAACATCGCCGCCCAGCCCTGGAGGGTCCAGAGCGCGAGGTTGCGGTAATTGGCGCGCAGACGCAGCTGGGCGGGGCTGAGAGCGGGCCGCGGCCGATGAGAGGCAGGCTGGGGCGACAGGGTGGTCGACATGGCAACGATCGTGAGTGCGGCCGGGGAGGGCCTTTTTTGTAACAGTCGCTAGATCAGATCGGGCGACCGTCGTTTCAAGGGGTATGGCAGAGTTTCGCCACGATGTCATCAGCTGTAGACATCAATTGATGACATCATTCGATGACTTCGTGTTTCGTAGCCGCGTCCGGCCGGGGTCGACCTACTGACGAAGCTACGGGGCTGAAGCGTGGCGGTATGCATACGATCTCGTAATCCGGCTGCGTTGAGCGTCGATGGAGAGACGCGCCACGTCCGGTGAAATCGACAGGTCAGGCGTGGGCCAGTCGGAGATCTTCGATCCGTGCGAGCTTCCCCTCGAACGGCCCCCAGTCGTCGTCCTTGTCGACCGCGGCCCAGATCGCCTCTACCTCGTCGATCAGGAGATCCTCGGGCGGGCCTGCGAAGACGGGGTGCTCCAGACGCTCCGGCCGGTCGGGTTCATGCTCGAACAGGGCGAAGCGGAAGGCGTCGAAGGTCTCGCCCTGGTAGAGCTTGCCGCGAGGACCGGCGAGGGCGCGGGCCGAAGAGGAAAAGGCGGCGAACCAGTCGTGGAACAGGGGCTCCCAGCCCAGCGCCTCGCCACCTTCGCGCAGGAGGGCGAGCGTCGTGTCGAGCAGGCGTTGGTCGGCGGCCTCGCCCAGACTCTTCACGCCCAGCCGCTCCAGAAAGGCCGCGCGCAGTTCGCGGATGTAGGCGGGGCCGAAGCCGTTGAGGGCCTCGGTCAGGGGCTCGGCGTCGGCAACCAGCTTCAGGCAGCCGGCCAGCTGGGTCAGGTTCCAGAACACCGCCTCGGGCTGGCGCGCGAAGGCATAGAGACCGGAGTGGTCGAAATAGGCGGCCGTGAAGCCGGGGTCGTAGACGGGCAGGAAGCGCCAGGGGCCGTAGTCGAAGCTCTCGCCCGTGACGTTCAGATTGTCGGTGTTGAGCACCCCGTGAACGAAGCCCGCCGCGATCCAGCGGGCGGTCAGGCGGGCGGAGGCGGCGACGATGGCCGAGAGCAGGCCGGGCGCGTCCCCGGCGGTGACGGTCGGGTGGTAGAGGGCGCGGACATGCTCGACCAGGGTCTCGATCTGGTCGGCGCGGCTGAAGAAGGCGGCGCGCTGGAAGGTGCCGAAGCGGATGTGGCTGTGCTGAAGCCGGACGAGAACCGCTGACCGCGTGGGGCTGGGCTCGTCGCCGCGCTCCAGCGCCTCGCCCGTCTCGATCAGGGAAAAGGCGCGGCTGGTCGGGACGCCGCGCGCCTCCAGCAGGGCGGCGGCGAGAACTTCGCGCACCCCACCCTTCAGCGTCAGCCGACCGTCGCCCGCGCGCGACCACGGCGTCCTGCCCGACCCTTTGGTGCCAAGATCCAGCAGACGGCCTGAGCTGTCGCGCATCTGTGCGGCGAGAAATCCTCGGCCATCGCCGAGGTCAGGATTGTAGGAGCGGAACTGATGGCCATGGTAGCGCATGGCGATCGGGCCTGGCTGGCCGGGCAGGGGCTCAAACCGGCCGAAATGGTCGATCCATTCGGCGTCCGTCAGGGTGGCCAGCCCGACATCGCCAGCGGCGCGGTCGTTGCGAAATCGAAGGCGGTGCTCGGGGAAGGTGGCGGGCTGGACGGGGTCGCCAAACTCCAGGCCCAGGGCGGAAAAGGCGGGCTCGGGGCGGAAGGCGGCGCTGATGGGCATGGCCGGCAGATGCGGCTTTGCGCCCTGATAAGCAACCGGTGCGGTGTTCAACAGTTGAACCGCGCGCCGCCATGCGTATTGTGCCGCCCAGAGATCAGGCCGAACCTCGTTTGGTCGGGCCGGCGCCAGCCTCCCCGTTTGGCGAACCCGGTCCCGGCGCCCGTCGATAACCGGGTGCCGCGACGTAGACCCCCATTTGATCCGGAGGCCCGCCGTGGCGCGCAAACTGACGCTCGACTTCCTGAAGACCGAAGCCGCATCCGGGGCCTTCCTCGGCCTGGCGGCCATCGCCGCCCTGATCGTGGCCAACTCGCCGTTGTCCGCTGACTACTTCTACTGGCTGAAGAGTGAGCACCTGTTCCAGGCGGGGCCGCTGAGCCTGACCTTGTCCGTATCTGATTGGATCAAGGAAGGCCTGATGGCCATCTTCTTCCTCGTCGTCGGCCTGGAAATCAAATACGAGATCGTCAAGGGCGAACTGAGCGATCCGAGGAAGCTGGCGACGCCCGTAATCGCGGCGCTCGGCGGCATGCTGGCCCCGGCCGGGGTCTATCTGGCCCTCATGGGACCGCTGGCGGGGCCGACCCAGGGTTGGCCGATTCCGCTGGCCACCGATATCGCCTTCGCCTTGGCGGTCTTCGCCCTTGTCGGCCGAGGTCTGCCCTCGTCGTTGCGGGTCTTCCTGCTCACCCTGGCGATCGTGGATGACCTGGGGGCCATCGCCCTCATCGCGGTGCTGTTCAGCTCCGGCGTGGACTGGCAGCCGCTGGCCTGGGCGGGTGGACTTCTCGCGGTCCTCGCGGTGGCCTCGCGCCGGCGGATCTCGGCCCCGCTCTGGGTCATGGCCTTCGCTGTCGTCTGGTGGCTCAGCGTCCAGGCCGGGCTGTCGACTTCGCTCGCGGCCGTCGCCTTCGCGGCCGTCGTGCCTGTGTCTCCACGCGCGGACGATTCCCAGAGCCCGTTGAAGGAGGCGATGCATGATCTGCACCCTTATGTCGCCTATCTGATCCTGCCCATCTTCGCCTTCGCCAAGGCGGGTGTGTCCTTTGCTGGCCTGTCGATGGATCAGTTGTTCGCGCCGCTGGTGCTTGGCATCGCTGGTGGCTTGTTCCTCGGCAAGCAGATCGGCGTGTTCGGCGCGGCCTGGCTGACCTCCCTGCTGCGTCTGGGCGCGAAACCTAGCCAGGCGACCTGGCTTCAGGTCTACGGCGTCAGCCTGCTTTGCGGCGTTGGCTTCACCATGAGCCTGTTCATCGGTGCCCTGGCGTTCCCTGGACCGATCGATTCGCCCGAGCAGATTGACGTCAAGCTTGGCGTTCTGCTCGGTTCGGCCTTGTCGGGCACGTTGGGGGCGATCGTCCTTGCCATCGCGTCGGGCAAGCGGCGGGCCGAAAAGGCAGAGCAGGGCGCGAATACTGTCGCCTGAGCCGCGAATATTGACGCAAGGTCAATCGCCTTTGTCGCTTTTGCGTCACACAAGGCCCGCGGGCGAGGCTGAAACATGGCGTGAACGACTGCGGCTCCTTGTCGCCTGCCCCGGCTTGGACTACGCAAATCCTTCGAGAATCCGCCGCTCCGCAAGAAGGGCGCGGGTCTGGGAATCAGGAAACGCCGTGACCCGTCCCGGAAGGGCAGGGCCGGCAATGAGCCGGGAGCCGTCCATGCGTCTTGTCAATCTTCTCCGCACCACCGCATCTGCCGGTGCGGTCGCCGCCGTCGCCTTTGGTTTCGCCGGGGCCGCCCAGGCCCAGGACGGGCAAGAGGCCGCCACCGTCGACGATATCATCGTCACCGCTCAGAAGCGCGAGCAAAGCCTTCAGGACGTGCCGATCGTGGTCACCAGCCTGTCGGCCGAGGTCCTCGAAGACGCGGGCGTTCGTGACATCAAGGACCTGCAGATCCTGACACCGGGCCTGACCGTCACCTCGACCACCACGGAGGCCTCGACGACTGCCCGTATCCGGGGCGTGGGCACCGTGGGCGACAACCCCGGCCTGGAAAGCTCGGTCGGCGTCGTGATCGACGGCGTTTATCGCTCACGCAACGGCGTCGGCTTCGGCGACCTGGGTGAGCTGGAGCGCATCGAGGTGCTGAAGGGTCCGCAGGGCACCCTGTTCGGCAAGAACACCTCGGCCGGCGTTATCAACATCATCACCGCGGCCCCCTCGTTCACGCCCGGCTACAATGCCGAGCTGACCGTCGGCAACTATGGCCACATGCGCGCTTCGGGCTCGGTCACCGGCCCCATCACCGACACCCTGGCCATGCGCCTGTTCGCCTCGCGCGGCGTTCGTGACGGCTTCTACGACGTCGATCTGGGCGACGGCCCCCGCACCGAGACCACCGACGGCACCCAGGACTACTACACCGTCCGCGGTCAGCTGCTGTGGCTGCCCAGCGACACCGCTTCGTTCCGCCTGATCGCCGACTACTCCAGCCGTGATGAAATGTGCTGCCTGGGTGTCAACATCCGGACCGGCCCCACCTTCCAGTTTGTGGATGGTCTCTCGAACGGTACCGGCCAGACGCCGCCAGCCGCTGGTTTCGGAGCCCTGCCCTTCGACCGCACGGCCTTCGCCAACCGCTCCACGCCTCAGCAGATCGAGGATAAAGGCGTTTCGCTGGAAGCCAACTTCGACCTGACGGCGTTCGGCGGCTCGACCCTGACGTCGGTCACCTCGTGGCGTGACTGGGGAACCCGCAACGGCCAGGACGCCGATTTCTCGGGCGCGGACGTCGCCTACCGACTGAACGACGGCAACTTTGGTGCCGACATCTCAAGCGTGACGCAGGAGTTCCGTCTGGCCGGCGCGACCGACCGGCTGGACTGGCTGGTCGGTATCTTCGCCACCCAGGAGCAGGTCGACCGCTTCGACACCTTCTTCCTCGGTGCCGACTATGCGCCGCTGCTGTCGTTCCAGCTGTCTGCCGCTCTGAACGCCGCCGTTCCGGCCTTCCCGGTCAGCCCCGGAATCATCCCCTGCTTCACGCGCACGGCCCAGACCGCGCTAGGTCTGCAGCAGTGCTTGGGGACGGGCGGTGCTGTCTCCGGTGGCGGCCCGACCTTTACGGCCGGTCAGACGTTCCGCGACGTCTATGAGCAGGAATCGAACTCGTTCGCCCTGTTCACCAACAACACCTACAGCCTGACCGACCAGCTCGATATCACGGTCGGCCTGCGCTACACGTGGGACGAGAAGACCCTGGACGGACGCCAGAACAACATCGGTGCCAACCAGCTGACCTGCGCCGCGGCGCTCGGCAACGCCGCCGTCATTACCGGCGTGCTCGGCGCATCGGCTCCGGCCATCCTGGCTCGCCACTGCCTGCCCTGGACCAACCCGTTCTACAACAATCGCGTGGTGTCCGAGAGCGTGAGCGAGGACAACCTGTCGGGCACGATCAAGGCGGCCTATCGCCTGAACGACTCGGTTCTGGCCTACGCATCGTATGCTCGTGGCTACAAGAGCTTCGGCTATAACCAGGATCGCGTGCAGAACGGCGTGACGCCGGTCGGGTCGCTGTTCTTCCCGTCGGAAGAGGTCGACAGCTACGAGCTCGGCGTGAAGACAACCCTGTTCAACCGCACCATGCTGCTGAACGCGACCTACTTCGACCAGACCTTCACCGACTTCCAGCTCAACACCTTCCTCGGCACCGCCTTCGTGGTGGAGTCGATCCCCGAGCTGACCACGCGCGGTGTTGACGCCGACTTCCTGTGGTTCACGCCGATCGAGGGCCTGACGCTCGGCGGCGGCATCACCTACACCGACGCCCAGTTCGGTCGTTTCACGGCCACCGATCTTGCCATTCCTGGCAACTTCGGCGGCCTGTCGCTGCTGCCGGGGGCTGCGCCGTCATTCGCTCCGGAATGGTCCTATGTCGCCTCGATCAACTTCGAGCGGTCGATCGGCAACGGTCTGCGCGCGGGCTTCAGCCTGTCGGGCAAGTATCAGACCAGCTACAACACCGGCTCAGACCTGCTGCCGTTCAAGGAGCAAGAGGGCTTCGGGGTCATCAACGGGCGCATCTCTATCGGCACCGAGGACGAGCGCTGGACCCTGGAAGCCTGGGCCCAGAACCTGACCGACGAAGAGTTTGTCCAGGTGGCCTACAACGCCTTCCTGCAAGGCGGTGCTTTCCAGTCGACGGTCCAGCCGAACGGGACCTTCTACAACCCGGCCGCCGACACCCAGACCTACAACGCCTTCCTCGGCGCGCCCCGCACCTACGGCGCGACGCTGCGGTTCCGCTACTGATCCTGGCGACAGGCTGAACGACAGGACCGGCCGGGGGCGACCCCGGCCGGTTTTCGTTTGGCCGGCCGATTGACACCGGCATCGAAGCACCTGCCCCTTCATCCCCTAGTGAGCGTATCGGAGGCCGCATGGGCCGACTTCATCGCGTGCTCTATGCGAGCACTGCCACGGCCACGACCGACAGCCTTCTCGGCGTGGCCACCATCCTGGGCGAGTCCCAGCGCAACAACGCCCAGCGCGACCTGACCGGGGCCCTTGTGGCGCACCGGGGGCAGTTCATTCAGGTCATCGAGGGTCCCGAAGAGGCGATCGACGGTTTGCTGGAGCGTCTGGGGCGCGATCCCCGGCATCGGGACATCCGGGTGCTGGACCGGGTCCAGGTCGAGCGCCGTAGCTTCGAGGCCTGGTCGATGGCCAGCGCGAAGGTCACGCCGTCGGTCGCGCCCTTGCTGGACCGCGTCGTCGACGGGCTGGGCGCCTGCCCCAAGGAGACGATCGAGGCGCTCCGGGTCGCAGTGACCTGAGCCGTCTCGCGCGCGGCCGGTGTGGGTGTTAGGACCGGGCGAACGAAAGGCCCGCCCATGCACCTCGCCCGCTTTCCCCGCGTTCGTCTCGCGCATCTCCCGACGCCGCTGGAACCGCTGCCGCGCCTGTCCGAGGCGCTGGGCGTCGACCTCTGGATCAAGCGCGACGACTGCACGGGCCTGGCGGGCGGCGGCAACAAGACGAGGAAGCTGGAGTTCCTGTTGGGCGAGGCCTTCGAGCAGGACGCCGACACCCTGGTGACGCAAGGCGCGGTGCAATCCAATCACGTCCGCCAGACAGCGGCGGCCGCCGCCGCTCACGGCCTGAAGTGCGAGGTCATCCTGGAGGAGCGGACGGGATCGAAGGCGCTCGACTACACCCGGAACGGCAACGTGCTCCTGGACCTGTTGTTCGGGGCGGGCGTTCGCTCCGTGCCGGGCGGATCGGACATGCCCGCCGAGCTCGAAAAGACGGCGGCCGAGGTGCGGGCGCGCGGCGGAAGGCCCTATGTCATCCCGGGCGGCGGTTCCAATCCCGTCGGCGCGCTGGGCTATGTCGACTGCGCGCGCGAGATCGTGGTGCAGGCCGACGATCTGGACCTGAGCATCGACCGGATCGTCACGGCGACGGGCAGCGCGGGCACCCATGCGGGTCTGGTCGCCGGACTGGCGGTCATGGGAGCGGACATTCCGGTGCTGGGCATCGGCGTGCGCGCGCCGAAGGAAAAGCAGGAAGCCAACGTCCTGAAGCTGGCCGAGGAGACGGCGGCGCTGCTGGGGCGGCCTGGGTGCGTGACGCCGGATATGGTAGTGGCCGACTGCGACTATGTCGGGGCGGGCTATGGACTGATCGATCAGGGCGTGGCCGACGCCCTGATGCTGGCGGCGCGGACCGACGGCATGGTGCTGGACCCCGTCTATTCTGCCAAGGCGATGAAGGGGCTGATCGCTCTGGCCAAGGCCGGGCGGTTCAAGGGCGAGCGCGTGGTGTTCCTGCACACCGGCGGGGCGCAGGGGATCTTCGGCTATCAGGGCGAACTGGAGCCGATGTTCGCATGAGCCGGGTTCTGGGCGTCCTCGGCGGCATGGGGCCGGCGGCGACGGTGGCCTTCCTCGCGCGGGTCCAGGCCCTGACCCCGGCCGAGGGCGACGCGGACCACATCCGTGTCCTCATGGACATGAACCCCCAGGTGCCGGACCGGAACACCCGGCCGGGCGAGGCCGAGGCCGAACTGTCGGCCATGGCGATGCGGCTCAAGAGGGCAGGGGCCGAGGTCCTGGCGATGCCGTGCAACACGGCCCATGCCCAGAAGGCGGGGATCGTGGCCGCGGGTCTGCCCTTCATCGACATGATCGCCGAGACGGTGGCGGCGGCGAAGGACCAGGCCGCACGCGCCATCGGCATCCTGGCCACGCCGGGCGGGGAGGCGCTGTATCGCGCCGCGCTGGAAGCGGAGGGCGTGCGGCCGATCGTGCTGGCGGGCGCTGACCGGGACGCCTTCATGGCCTGCGTCTATGCGGTCAAGCGGGGCGACGTGGGGCCGGAACGTCGGGCCGAGATGCGACGGCTGGGCGAGGCGCTGAAGGCCGCGGGGGCCGATGCGGTGATCGCGGGCTGCACTGAGGTCCCGTTGCTTTTGAACGTGGGCGATCTGTCGGTGCCGCTGGTGGATTCGGCGGAGGTGCTGGCGTCTGCCTGCGTGCGAGCCTGCAAGGCATGACACGCCAGAGCCTGATCATCGACTGCGACCCCGGCGTGGATGACGCCGTGGGACTGCTGCTTGCGTTCGGGTCGCCGGAGCTGGAGTTGCTGGGGATCACGACGGTGGCGGGCAATGTCTCGCTCGAGCAGACGACGCGCAACGCCCGCCTTCTGCGACAGATCGCGGGGCGAGAAGACGTACCGGTGTTCGCCGGGGCGGACCGGCCGCTGAGGCGCGAGCCGGCGGAGGCTGGCGACTTCCACGGCGTCGAGGGGCTAGGCAGGCTTGAGGCGTTCGAGCCCGCTGCGCCC
>NZ_LJHU01000044.1 GCF_001295975.1 Brevundimonas sp. AAP58
TCCACCACTTCGTGGTCCCCCTCCCCCGTGAACGGGGGAGGAGAGGTTGGGACATCATCCGCCGCTCCTCAAATCCGCGGCCCGCGCGTGGGCTTCCAGCCCTTCCAACCGCGCGAGCCTGGCCGCGATCGGGCCGAGCTGGGCGGCGCCCTCGCGGGTGACCGTCTGGACCGACATCGAGGTCATGAAGCTGGCGGTGGTGATGCCGCCGAGCGTGCGGGCGCCGCCGTCGGTGGGCAGGACGTGGCTGGGTCCGGCGGCGTAGTCGCCCAGCGTCTCGGCGGCGAAGCGGCCGACGAAGATGGCACCCGCCGCGCGGATCGACGGCAGCATGGCTTCGGGCTCCTCGACCTGGAGCGCCAGGTGCTCGGGGCCATAGAGGTTGATGACGTCACACGCCGTCTCCTCGTCGCGGACCAGGATGGCGCGGGCCTCGTTCAGGCTGGCGCGGGCGATGGCCTCGCGGGGCAGGGTGGCGACCTGCCGTTCCACCTCGGTCAGGATGTAGTCGAGGTTGGCGCGGCTGGTGGAGACCAGGATCACCTGGGCGTCGGCGTCGTGCTCGGCCTGGCTCAGCAGGTCGGCGGCGGCGATCTCGGGCGCGGCGTCGCGGTCGACAACGACCATCAGCTCGGACGGCCCCGCGGGCATGTCGGCGGAGGGGCCGCCGGGAAGCGAGGAGGCATAGCGCTTGGCCTCGGCGACATAGGCGTTGCCGGGGCCGAACAGCTTGTCGCAACGGGGGATGTCGCCGTCGGGCAGGGAGACACCGTAGGTCAGGGCGGCGATGGCCTGGGCCCCGCCGACCAGCCAGATCGCGTCGAGACCGGCCTCTGCGGCGGCGAGGATCATGGCCGGGTGGACCGAGCCGTCCTTCGCCGGGGGCGTGACGGCGACGCGCTCGGACACGCCCGCGACGGCGGCCGGAATGGCCAGCATCAGCAGCGACGAGAACAGCGGCGCCGTGCCACCGGGCACATACAGGCCCGCCGCGCCAATGGGCCGCCAGACGAGGCGCGAGGTCACGCCGGGCGTGGTCTCGACCAGGGCAGAGTCCTCCGGGATCGTCGCCTCGTGGAAGACGCGGACGTTGTCGGCGGCGACACGGATAGCGCGGACGTCGGCAGGCGGCAGGGCCTGGCGCGCCTCGGCGACCACGGCCTCGGTGATGGCGATGCGGCGTGGAGCATGGCCGTCGAGCTTCATCGCCCAGTCGATCACGGCCTGACCGCCGCGCGCCTCTACGTCGTCGAAGATGGCGCGGACGACGTCGGTCACCTGTGTCTCCGAACGGCGCGCGGGGCGAGCCAGAGCGGCGCGCTGTCCGGCGGCGTCCAGCGACGCCCAGTCGATGCGTTTCACGTCCAGCGTCGTCATCACATCATCTTCTCGATGGGCAGAACCAGAATGGCCGAGGCCCCGGCGGCCTTGAGCTTCTCCAGCGTCTCCCAGAACACGGCCTCCTGGCAGACGGCGTGAACGGCGACGGCGTCGTCCCGGCCCATCAGGGGCATGACGGTCGGCGCGCCCGCTCCGGGCAGGATGGCGGTGATCTGATCCAGCGCCGAGCGAGGCGCGTTCAGCATGACGTATTTGGCCCCTTGAGAGGACACGACGCCGGCCATGCGCTCGATGATCGAGTCCAGCAGGTGGGCGAGGCCGGGCTCGGGCGCGACCGGGGACTGGATCAGAACCGCCTGGCTTTCGAACACGGTCTCGCGGGCGACCAGACCGTTGGCCTCCAGCGTGGCCCCGGTAGAGACGAGGTCGCAGATGGCCGAGGCGAGCTTCAGCCTTGGAGCTACCTCGACCGCGCCACGCATGGTGACGATGTCGGCCTGGATGCCCTGGGCGTCCAGGAAGCGGCGCAGGATCTTCGGATAGGAGGTCGCGATGCGGCGACCTTCCAGCGTCGCCGGGCCGTCCCAAGGCAAGGTCGGCGGGGCGGCCAGCTTCAGCGTGCACTTGCCGAAGCCCAGCGGCATGACGACCGAGGCGTTCGCGCCGCCGTTCTTGCCTTCCTCCAGCACGTTCTCGCCGACGATGCCCAGGTCGCAGACGCCGTCGGCGACGAAGGTCGGGATGTCGTCGTCACGCACCCGCAGCAGGTCGATGGGATAGTTCTCGACCTTGTAGAGCAGGTCGTTGGCGCCCTTGACCACGCGCAGGCCCGCGTCCCGGACGAGGTCCAGGCTGCGGTCGGCCAGACGGCCGGATTTCTGCACGGCGATGCGAAGTCGCCCCTCTACGGTACTCATCGGTTGGGGCTCAGTGTTTGGGGTTCAGACGGTCCAGCACCAGGCGATAGCCCTGATGCGGCATCTCTTTCAGGAAGCGGGCGACGCGCACGACGGTGGTGGGGCTGGCCCCGGCCTCGCAGGCGATCTCGCGATAGGACCGGCCGCCCTGATCCAGCAGCCGGGCGACGGCCCAGCGTTCGGCGAAGGCGCGGACCTCGGCCGGGGTGCACAGGTCCGTCAGGAAGGCCTCGACCTCCTCGCGCGTCTTCAGCGCCAGGAAGGCGTCGAGCAGGGCGGCGCGATCGCTCGCGGCGCGGCTCGGGGCTGACGGGGACAGGGTGTCGGACATCGTGGCGTTCCACTATGCTGTAACAGTGGAACGGTCAAGGGGCGTGTCACAGCCTTGGCGACATTACCAAATCCGTCACTGCCGGGCCTATCCCGGCGGCCCATACACGCCGATCTCGTCTTGAGCCCCGGCCGCCTAAGTCTATGGGTGGCCGGGACAAGCCCGGCCATGCCGGAAGGATGAGGACGACCAGACCCAAGCGGCTTTAGGCCGCCGCCTCCAGCGCGGGCTTGTCCAGTCGCTCGATCAGGGCGGGCAGGGCCAGCGGGCGGGCAATCAGATAGCCCTGGGCCGTGTCGCAGCCCATGCCGCGCAGCAGCGCCAGCGCGGTCTGGGTCTCCACGCCCTCGGCCGTGACAGTCATGCCAAGGCTGTGGGCCAGGTCGATGGTGGATTTGACCAGAAGCGCGTCCTTGGCGCTCTCGTCCAGCGACATGACGAAGGCCTTGTCGATCTTCAGCTCGTCGGCGGCGATGCGCTTCAGATAGGCCAGCGAAGACAGGCCCGAGCCGTAGTCGTCGATGGAGACCTTGATCCCGGCGGCCGTGAAGCGATCGATGATGCCGAGCGCCGCTTCCGGATTGTCGATGACCGCCGTCTCGGTGATCTCGAAGCAGAGGTCGGCCCTGGCGCGCGAGACGGCGTTCAGGGCGAAGCGGGCGAAGCTCTCGTCCGACAGTAGCCGCCCCGAGACGTTGATCGAGACCTTGAGGTTGTGGCCCGCCTTGGCCAGGGCCTTCTGGTCGGCGATGGCGCGCCTGACACCCCATTCGGTCAGAGCGCGGATCTGACCGGTCTCCTCGGCCATGCCGATGAACAGGTCGGGGGCGATGAAGCCCCGCTTGGGGTGGTTCCAGCGCATCAGCCCTTCGACGCCGGTGATGGCGTTCTGGCGCAGGTCGAACTTCGGCTGATAGGCCATCCAGACCTGCTCGCTTTCGAGAGCGCCGATCAGGTCGGACATCAGGCTGAGGTTGGCGCCGGGGTCGCCATAGGCCGCGGCGTCGAAGAGGGCGGCCTTGGCCCCGGTGGCACGGGCCTGATCCACGGCGACGCCCGCACGATCGACGATGGCGTCCAGGCCTCCGGTCGCCTGACCGGCGCGGGCGAGACCAGCTGTCAGTGCGGCGTCGACGCGTGCGCCGATCAGCTTCAGCGGCTCGTCCGCGACGGCGCACAGGCGGATCGCCGACGCCAGGGCACGGGCGTCATCGCCCTCGACGTCGAGCACCATGCCCATGACGCCCGCGCCCACGCGAGCCACGGGCGCTCCGGTCGCGGCGGACAGTCGGGCACCCAGAGCGGCGACCAGCTGTCCCATGGCTTCGAAGCCGATGGCGTTTCTCACCACCTCGAACCGGTCGACACCGAAGAGAACGACATGGGCGGATGCCGAGGACGCTACCTCGCGTTCCAGCCAGAGGCGATTGGGCAGGCCCGTTTCCAGATCATGCAGCGCCATATGGGTCAGGCGCGCCTGGCGGTCGCGGATGTCGCCGGCCATGGCGTTGAAGCTCTCGGCCAGACGGCCGATCTCGTCGCTCGAGGTGATCTCGACCCGGGCGTCCTCGCCGGCCTGCAGGCGGTGGACAGCCTCGTCCAGTGCGCTGATCGGCTTTGTCAGGCCGCGCGACAGGAACCAGGTTCCGGCGACCAGCAGGGCAAGGCCCAGAAGGCTGATGGCACCGAGCGCCCAGAACATGGGCTCATAGGGCTTGAGCGCCTTGGCCATGGGATAGCTGAGCGCCAGCACGGCAGGGGCGTCTGCGTCGAAGCTGGGCAGGGGACGGGCAAGGACCATGGCCTCGCCCTGGGCGTTGCGCCCTGTGACGGCGGCCCCGTCTGCCGCTACGGCCCGATTCATGAGGCCGGCGAGCGCGCTTTCGGGGCCCGACATGTCGCGCCAGCCGTCGGCCGCGCGGGTCAGGACGGAGGCGCTGAGCGGGATGGCCGACAGCTCTTCCAGCCGGGTCATCTGGGCCTGGTCCAGCCGATCGATGAAGACGACCCAGCCGATCAGGACCGGCGCCATGACCGGAGCGGCGACTGCCTGATGCGGCTGGCCGTTCAGGTCGAGCACGCCGGACGAGATCTCGCCGCCGTTCAGGCCGGTCCAGAGGGTGTCGAGGGTCGCGTCGTCGAGCGATGCCCCACCGGCGATCGCATAGCCGTCGACACCGAGCAGCAGGGCACCGTCGACGCCCTGGCGGGCGCTCAGGTTCTCGAGGGCGGAACGGACGGTCGGCTCGTCGTTGGTGGCGACGGCTTCGCGGAAGCCGAAGTCCTGGGCGAGGACCGCCGCGCCTTGCTCGAGCTGGGCCGAGCGGGACGACCAGAGCTGGTCGTACACGGCGCCTGACGCCGTCAGTTCGCTGCGCACCACGCCGCGCGCGCTGGCCGTGATGGCGGTGAAGACCGCGACAGCGACGAGCATCAGGGCGAGCCCGAACAGGCCTGCATAGAGCACCGTCAGCCGGGTGCGCAGATGGCGGAAATGGATCATGTCAACGGACTGCCGCCCGCGCCGAGAAGTCGCCCGTCATGGTCTGGCGGCCCGGACCGGTTCCGATGGTCAGGGTGTAGGCGCTCTCGTTGCCGCGCACGTTCAGGCGCGGATGCCAGACGACCAGGCGGGCCGGCCCGGCGGGGATGCCGACGAGGGTGACGTCGCCGGTCGCATCGGTCTTCGCGGCCCAGGGCGTGTCGACGACACGCACATAGGCCAGCATCTGATCGTGGATGTTGCAGCCGAGCGCGGCCGTGCCGACGGTCGTGAAGGCGTGGGTGCGGGTCTGGTCCTGGCCGAACAGCTCGATCTCGAACCGATTGCCGCGCGAGAAGGAATAGACGTGGTGGCGCACGCGATCGAGGTTCGGAAAGCTGACCGTCGCACCGACCGGAGCGATCAGGACATAGGGCTGGAACTGAACGTCGCGCTGGGCGATGCGGAGTGGCCAGGAAAAGCGGATCGGACCGCGCGGCACCCCGGCGTCGGGGCGAACGGTGACCACGGCGTCGCGCACAGGTCGTCCGCCCGTGTCACGAACGGACACTGTCAGGTCGCCAGCCTGGGCGACGCTGGTCATCGTCAGGAGAGCTAAAATCGAGGCAAGTAGAGCGCGCATGACAATTGCCCTAACAGCAACCGATGAAATGACAGTAAACCGGTATACAACCCTAGAGTGTTGCGTCGCGTTACACAACGACTTGCGATACCCGGGCCGAAATCCTGTGTCGCTCGAAACAATGTTTATCGGCCATTAACTCTGTTGCGGATACCTGGGCGCAAACATGAGGGCGGAGCCGTGCGTCGAATTCCTTCTGTGGCCGTGTTGCTCGGCCTTGCTGCCTTTGCAGCCGCCACGTCGACCACCGCTCAGGTGACGGATTGGATTCCCGACAGCCGGACCGGTGGGAAGCTCCTGCTGACCGGCGGCGTTTCCACCATCGAGGGGTCGGGCGGCGGCGGTCTGGCGACCTGGGCGGTGACCAGCGGCTATGGCGAACGCGACGGCATCGGCGGCAACGTCCACGCCACCTATGTGAACCTGCCCGACTATGAACTGCGGTCCTGGGGCGCGGCGGCGTCGTTCTGGGACCGGGTCGAGGTGTCGGTGACGCGTCAGGAGTTCGACACCGGCGCGACCGGGGCGGCGCTGGGCCTCGGTGCCGGCTTCACCTTCACCCAGGACATCGTGGGCGTGAAGGTCAAGCTGATCGGCGACGCGGTCTATGACCAGGACACCTGGATGCCGCAGGTCGCGGTCGGGGTGCAGCATAAGTCCAACGACCAGGGCGCGATCATCTCGGCCGTCCGTGGACGTGACGACGAGGGCACGGAGTACTACGTCGCGGCGACCAAGCTGTTTCTGGCGGAGTCACTGCTGCTGTCCGGCGCGGTGCGCTTCACCAATGCGAACCAGACGGGCCTGCTCGGCTTCGGCGGCGACCTGAACGACGATCTGGAGCCGCAGTTCGAGGGTTCGGTCGGCTATCTGCTGAACCGCAATCTGGTGGTCGGGGCCGAGTACAGGACCAAGCCGGACAATCTGGGCTTCGCGGGCGAGGATGACTGGTTCGACGTCTACGCCGCCTGGGCCCCCAACCGGCATGTCTCTGTCACCGCCGCCTATGTGGACCTGGGGTCGATCGCGACCTTCGAGGACCAGCGCGGTCTCTATCTCTCGCTCCAGGTCGGGTTCTGATCCATGCGCGCCCTTCTGATCGCCGCCGTCCTCATCGCCGCGCCCGCGCCGCTTCTGGCCCAGGAGGCCGGGGACGATCTGACCTTGCCGCCCGTCGTCATGTCGACGGAGTTCCCGGGGGAGGTCGAGGTCGAGCCCTATGAGCGCACCAACGCCAACGCCGGCGCGACCCCCTTCGAGGGAACGGAGATGTGGGACACGTTCGGCGGTGCCGACGGCGTCTCGGCCATCGTGGAGACCTTCGTCGAGCGGATCGTGGCCGATCCGCGTATCGCCGAGATCTTCGTGGCCCAGGATCAGGTCCGCCTTCGCCGCACGCTGAGGGAGCAGTTCGGCTACATCCTGGGTGGGCCGGTCGACTATTCTGGCCGCGACATGCGCTCCAGCCACGCCGACCTCGGCATCCAGTCCGCCGACATGGGGGCTCTGGTCGAGAACCTGCAGATCGCCATGAGCGAGCACGGCGTGCCCTTCCGCGCCCAGAACCGCTTCCTGGCCAAGCTGGCGCCTATGCGCCGGGACATCGTCACCCGCTGATCCCGCACCGCAACAAAACGGTTGCGCATCGTCCGTGCTCCGGTCCACGCTGAAGGCTCCCAGCGACAGGAGCGACCGTCACGTTCGACGAGATGTCAGGCACGCCCGGATCGGGGACGATCCGCAAGAGCTACCGGACCCTGGCCCGGTGGCTGGAGACGGCGCCGCCTGACCTGTTGCAGGCGCGGTCGCGGCAGGCCGAGCTGTTCTTCCGCCGCATGGGGGTGACCTTCGCCGTGTATGGCGATGTGGAGTCCAACGAACGGCTGATCCCCTTCGACGTCG
Organism: Brevundimonas sp. AAP58; assembly: GCF_001295975.1. Taxonomy (GTDB): domain Bacteria; phylum Pseudomonadota; class Alphaproteobacteria; order Caulobacterales; family Caulobacteraceae; genus Brevundimonas. The sequence continues at coordinate 7,617 of NZ_LJHU01000044.1, forward strand.
TGCCCCGCATCATTGGCGCGGCGGAGTGGGACCAGCTGGAGAAGGGGCTGAAGCAGCGCGTCTCGGCGCTGAACGCCTTCCTCAAGGACATCTATGGCCCGCAGGAGTGCATAAAGGCCGGCATCGTCCCGGCCGACCTGATCCTGACCAACCCGCACTATCGGCCCGAGATGCAGGGCCGCCGGCCGCCCGGTGACATCTGGACCCACATCTGCGGCGTCGATCTGGTCCGCACCGGCGAGGACGGCTTTCTGGTGCTGGAGGACAACTGCCGGACCCCGTCGGGCGTCTCCTACATGCTGGAGAACCGCGAGATGATGATGCGGCTGTTCCCCGACCTGTTCGCCGAGCACCGCATCCGGCCGGTCGAGACCTATACCGACATGCTGCTGGCCTCGCTTAGGGCTTCGGCACCCGAGCACGCCGGGCCGGACCCGACCATCGTGGTGCTGACGCCCGGCCCGTTCAACTCGGCCTACTATGAGCACAGCTTTCTGGCCGACAAGCTGGGGGTCGAGCTGGTCGAGGGGCGCGACCTGTTCGTCAACGACGACGTCGTCTTCATGCGCACGACCGAGGGGCCTAAGCGCGTCGACGTGGTCTATCGCCGGGTCGACGACGACTGGCTGGACCCCCTGACGTTCCGGCCGGATTCGACCGTCGGTGTGCCCGGAATCATGGGGGCCTATGCGGCGGGCAACGTCACCCTGACCAATGCGGTCGGCACCGGCGTGGCCGACGACAAGGCGGTCTATACCTACATGCCGGAGATCATCCGCTTCTTCTCCGGCGGAGATCCGATCCTGGGCAATGTGCCGACGTGGCGATGTCGGGAGCCCGATGCGCTGAAGGAGGTGCTGGATCGCCTGCCGGAACTGGTCGTGAAGGAGGTCGGAGGATCGGGCGGCTACGGCATGCTGGTCGGCCCCGCCGCGACCAAGGCCGAGATCGAGGATTTCAGAAAGAAGCTGGAGGCGGACCCCGACGACTTCATCGCCCAGCCGACCCTGTCGCTGTCGACCGCGCCCACTCTGTGCGGGACCGAGCTGCAGTCGCGTCACGTCGATCTGCGGCCCTTCGTGCTGTCGAGTCCGGCGGGCGTAAGGGTGGCCCCGGGCGGGCTGACGCGCGTTGCGCTGAAGGCGGGGTCGCTGGTGGTCAACTCCAGCCAGGGCGGCGGGACCAAGGACACCTGGGTGCTGGATGACTGAGGCGCTGAGAAATCCTCCCCCGCTGAGCTTCGCTGCGCTGGGGAGGATTGATGCTCTCACGCACCGCAGAGAGCCTGTACTGGACCGGCCGCTACATGGAGCGGGCGGACTTTCTCGCGCGCATTCTGGAGGCCGCCGTGCGGCTGGCCGCTCTGCCGGCGCGGGACGGGGCGGCAGCGACCGCCTGGGCCTCGGCCATCGCCTCTGCGGGGGTCTCCAGAGCCTTCGCGGCCTCGGCGCGGACGCCGTCGGAGAAGTCGGTGCGGGAGTATCTGGCCTTCGCGCCGGACAATCCGAGCTCGATCCGCGCCTGCATCAATGCGGCGCGCACCAACGCCCGGTCGGTGCGGACGGCGCTTACCATCGAGCTGTGGGAGTCGATCAACGGGGCGTGGAACGGCCTGAACGACTTCGGCGAACCGACCAGGCGCGACGACTTCGTGCGCTTCCTGGAGTGGGTGAAGGGCGTCTCGCTGGCGGTCGAGGGCGCCTCGTCGCGGACCATGCTGAGGAACGATGCCTACTGGTTCCTCCGGCTGGGCGGCGCGATCGAGCGCGCAGACAACACCGCCCGCCTGCTGGACGTGAAGTATCACCTGCTGCTGCCCGCCGGTGAGCGGGTGGGCGGGCAGCTGGACTATTTCCAGTGGACGACGCTGCTGCGCGAAGTGTCGGCCCTGACCGCCTATCGCTGGGTCTATCGTGAGAGCGTGCGGCCGTGGCTGGTGGCGGACCTGCTGGTGCTGAACCGCCAGATGCCGCGATCCCTGGCCAGCTGCCAGGCCATGATCGTGAGTTATCTGGAGCGGTTGGCCGCCGACTATGGACGGCGCGGTCCGGCTCAGCGGCTGGCCTCGGCGCGGCTGACGCAGTTCAACGAGGCGAAGATCGAGGACATCTTCCAGTCGGGCCTGCACGAATACATCCTCGCTTTCCTGAGCGAGAACAACGGCCTGGCCAGCGCCATCCACGACCAGTACCTGGTGTAGGCGGCCATGCGCATCCGGATCGATCACGAAACCCGATACGCCTACGACCGCGCCGCGCGGTTCATCGTCCAGGTTCTGCGCCTGACGCCCCGCTCGACCGAGGGCCAGCAGGTTCGGGACTGGCGCATCGAGACCGACGTCGACGCCCGCATCCGTCGGTCCGAGGACGCCTTCGGCAACATCGTGCACACCCTCTATACCGAGCGGCCGACCAACGCCCTGATGGTGCGGGTCACGGGCGAGGTGGCGACGGTCGACACCGGCGGCGTGCTGAAGGGTTTTCCGGAGCGGCTGTCGCCTTTGGTGTTTCTGCGCGACACGCCCCTGACCCATGCCGATCCCGCGCTGCGCGATCTGGCGCGACAGGTCGGGGAGGGCGACGACCTCACCCGGCTGCATCGGCTGATGAGCCTGATCCATGGCGAGGTCGCCTTCATGGTCGGGACGACGACGGCGGACCACACCGCCGCCGACGCCTGGTCCCAGCGGCAGGGCGTGTGCCAGGACCATGCCCAGATCTTCATCGCCTGCGCCCGGCGCCTCGGCATCCCCGCCCGCTACGTCTCGGGCCATCTGCACCGGACCGATGGGATCATCGACCAGGAGGCGGCGCACGCCTGGGCCGAGGCTTATGTCGAGGGACTGGGCTGGGTCGGGTTCGATCCCGCCAACGGCGTCTGTCCCACCGAACACTATGTCCGGGTCGCCTGCGGGCTGGATGCGCTGGGGGCTACGCCGATCCGGGGGACCAGCTATGGCGGTGTCGGAGAGCGCATGACGGTCGCGCTGCGTGTGCGTCACATGCAACAGACCCAGCAGCAACAGCAGCGGCAGGGGTGGTCATGAATACGGCGGGGGGTGTCCGTTCATGCGAATCTGCTAGCGTCGTGTTTCCATTCGCGCGGGAAGCCGGGTCTCGACCCGGTCGTTTCTGATGACCTACTGCGTCGGCATGCTGGTGAACGAGGGTCTGGCGATGATCGCCGACACCCGTACGAACGCCGGCGTGGACAACATTTCCTCCTACAAGAAGCTGCATGTCTCCGAGGTCCCGGGCGACCGGGTCATCGCCATCGCCACGGCGGGCAATCTGTCGGTGACGCAGACGGCGCTCGCCATGCTGGCCGAGGGCGTTCGCATGCCCGGCCACGAGGTGCCAGAGACACTGGAGACCGCGCCGACCCTGTTCCGGGCGGCCCAGCTGGTCGGATATTGCCTGAACGCCGTGCGGCAGGACCTCCTGCCCACGGTCGAGGCCGACTCGCTCAAGATCACCGCCTCCATGCTGCTGGGCGGGCAGGTGAAGGGCGGGAAGATGGGGCTGTATCTCATCTACGCCCAGGGCAACTTCATCGAGTGCGGGACCGACACGCCCTATCTGCAGATCGGCGAGCTCAAGTACGGCAAGCCCATCCTGGATCGCGCCCTGCGTCCCGACACGCCGATGTCGGAGGCGGTGAAGCTGGGGCTCATCAGCTTCGACTCGACCATTCGCTCCAACATCGCCGTAGGTCCGCCGTTCGACATGATCGTGGTCCCCCGCGATGGCCTGCATGGCGACCAGCGGCGGATCGAGGCGGACGATTCCTATTTCAAGGACCTTGGCAAGCGTTGGTCCGAGGCCCTGGCCCAGGCGCACCGGAACATGCCCGCCCCGCCGTGGATGGAGCCCGCGCGGCCGACGATCGCGGCTGTGCGATAGAGCCGCCTGGGGCTTACTATGTTCTCTCTCATCCGTCATGGCCGGCCTTGTCCCGGCCACCCATAGACTCAAGCGGCGGGCCAAGAGGCGAGATCGGCGTGTATGGGCCGCCGGGACAAGCCCGGCGGTGACGAGCGTTTGAGATGATGGCGCGCCAGGTCAGCGCGGGCCGAAGGGAACGACCTTGTTGTTGCGGTCGTGGGCGATGTCGGCGGGGCCCAGGTAGGGGATGCCGGACCGTTCGCACCAGTGCTGGACGATCTCTTCCGGAGTCAGGCCGAAGTCGGGCTCGTTGGGCGTCACGTCGGTGAAGCGGCCCGCACGGATTCCGGCGAGGCGACGCATCGACGGCTGGCTGGTCAGGTGGAACATCATCCGGTCGATGCGATAGGCGGCCTCCGACACATCCTCCAGCATCAGGACGTGGCCGGTCAGATCCGGCTCCAGCGGCGTGCCCAGCAGCTGGTCCAGCACCGTCAGGTTGAAGGCGACCGCAGGGCGGGGGTCGGTCGCCAGCGACGGTTCGAGCCAGGGCGTCTGGCCCGTGACCAGCCAGGCCAGCGCGCCTTGGGCCGTCTCGTCATTTCGAACCGCGTCGGAAGCCATGGGGCCGTGCGCCACATGAGGAAAGCCGGCCTTGTAGAGCGCCGCCAGCAGGCTGCCGGCGTCCGAATAGCCGAGATAGCGCTTGCTCCGCGCGACCTCGTTCAGGCGCGGGATGACGCTTTCAGCGATGCGACAGGACCCGTAGCCGCCGCGCGCGAACCAGATCGCGTGGATCCGAGGATCATTGGCGTAGTCGACGAAGGCATCCGCGCGCGTCTGGTCGTCGCCGGCGAAATGGCCCGACTTGTCGAAGCTGGACGGATGAAAGACCACGTGAACCGGGCCTTCGCCATGATGCTCGTCCATCCAGGCCTGGACAGCTTCCGCGCGGCTCGGGTGGAAGCGCGAGCTGACACAGACGGCGCCGATCTTGAACCCGTTGGTTGCCTTGGAAAGATCGGTCACAGGCGCTCCAGAAGGCGGCAAGGCAAAAGACAGTGGCGCGGGGCCCCGAACCTCTGTTCTAAGGCGCCATGAACAGCAACGTCTCCTATTTCTTCTGCGGGATCGGCGGCTCGGGCATGCTGCCGCTGGCCATGATCGTCCAGGCGCGGGGCGCGTCCGTGGAAGGCTCGGATCGGTCGCTGGATCAGGGCCGCACGCCGGAGAAGTTCGACTGGCTGCGAGCGCATGGCGTGGCCCTGCATCCCCAGGACGGGTCGGGCGTGCGGGCCGGGCACACGGTGGTGGCCACCGGCGCGGTCGAGGACACGGTGCCGGACATCGGCGCGGCCCGGCGGGTCGGCGCGCCGATCGTCACCCGGCCGGAGCTGCTGAGCCGCATCTTCAACGCGGCCCCGACCTCGATCGGCGTGGCGGGCACCAGCGGCAAGTCGACGATCACCGGCATGATCGCCTGGATCCTGCATCTGGCGGGCCGCGCGCCGACCGTGATGAACGGGGCGGTCATGCGAAACTTCGCCGACGCGGATCATCCCTTCGCCAGCGCCCTGATCGGTGGACCTGACCTGTTCGTCGCCGAGGTGGACGAGTCGGACGGCTCGATCGCCCGCTACGACCCGACGGTGGCGGTGGTGTCCAACATCTCGCTGGATCACAAGTCGATGGAGGAGTTGCGCGAGCTGTTCGGCGGCTTCACCGGTCGGGCGCGCACGGCCGTACTGAACCTCGACAACCTGGAGACGGCGGCGCTGGTGCAGACGATGGTCGCGGAGGGGCTAGGTGAGGCGGTCGTAACCTTCGCGCTCGGGAATGCCGAGGCGGACCTGTCGGCGCACGATCTGGCGCCGCTTCCGGCAGGCATGACCTTCGGCCTGACCGACCGGGCGACCGGGCGAACCCGGGAGGTCACCCTCAACGTCCCCGGCGCGCATAACGTGGCCAATGCGCTGGCGGCCATCGGGGCGGTGCGGGCGCTGGGTGTCGAGGTCGAGGCGGCGGTGGCGGCGCTCGAAACCTTCTCCGGCATCCGGCGGCGGATGGAGGTCGTGGGTACGACGAACGGGATCACCGTCATCGACGACTTCGCCCACAACCCGGACAAAATCTCCGCCACGCTGAAGACGCTGCATGCGTTCGAGGGGCGGCTGCTGATCCTGTTCCAGCCACACGGCTTCGGCCCGCTGAAGCTGATGAAGACCGAGTTCATCGACACCTTCGTCGGTCTGATGCAGCCCGACGACGTCCTGCTGATGCCCGAGCCCGTCTACTACGGCGGCACGACGGATCGCAGCGTGGGGTCGGAGGACATCGCCGCCGGGGTGCGCGCGGCGGGGCGTCGGGCCGAGGCGCTTGCCGACCGCACGGCCTGTGGCGACCGGATCGTAGAGATGGCCCGACCCGGCGACCGGGTGATCGTCATGGGCGCGAGGGACGACACCCTGTCGCAGTTCGCGCAGGAGCTTGTTTCGCGTCTGGGCGCTAAAGCCCCCGCATGATCCAGGACGCGCCCGCAGACCTTCCCGACATCGTCGTCACCGCCGCCCGCCTGCCGCCCGCCGCCAGCGAGGCGGCCTTCAGCGTGGTCCGCATCGGCGAGGAACGCCTGTCCCGCGAGACGCGGCTGGACGAGGCGCTGCGCTCCGTGCCCGCCGTCAGCCTGTTCCGACGGACCTCGAGCCTGGCGGCCAATCCGACGACGCAGGGCATCTCGCTTCGCGCCATCGCGCCGTCGGGCGCAGGGCGGACGCTGGTGACGCTGGACGGCGTGCCCCTGAACGATCCCTTCGGCGGCTGGGTGATCTGGAGCCAGGTTCCGACCGAGAGCCTGTCGGGGTTGGACGTGGTGCGCGGCGCGGGGGCCGGACCCTATGGCGCGGGCGCCCTGACCGGCGTCATCGCCCTGCGTGAACGCGACGGGGCGGGCGGGGCGCTCGAACTCTCCGGCGGCGAGCTCGGCGGCCAGCGGCTGGGCGCGGCGACCACGCTGTCCGCGGGGCGGTTCAGCCTGACCGGCGCGCTCCAGCGCGAGGTGAGCGACGGCTACGTCCCCGTGCGGGGCCCGGCGGCGGGCGCGGCCGACACGCCGCTGGACCTGGAAACCCTGTCGGGCGCGCTGCGGCTAGACGCGGCATTGGCCGGTGATGTGGCGCTGTCGCTTCGCGCTTCGGCCTATGACGAGGAGCGGGGCTCGGGCCTGCTCGGGGCGCGGTCGAGCGCCAGCGGCGAAAGCTATTCGGCGACCGTGTCGCGCGCGCCGAGCGCCGAACGTTTCGGCTGGCGGGCGCAGGTCTGGCGCCGCACCAGCGACTTCGCCAACACCTCGGTCGCCGTAGCGGCGGGGCGAGGTTCGACGACGCCCGCGAACGATCAGTTCGCCACCCCGGCCGAAGGCTGGGGCTGGAACCTCGCGCTCCGGCGGACGGTGGTGACGCTGGGCGGCGGACGGCTGGAGTGGGAGGTCGGGGCCGACGCCCGCTCCAGCGAGGGCGAGACGCGCGAACTGTTCCGTAATCTCGGCCTAGGCTTTACGCGCGACCGGGTCGCGGGCGGCGAGACCTCCGTGCTCGGGGCCTATGGCGAGGCGTCGTGGACCGCTGGCCCGTGGCTGGTGGCGGGCGGTCTGCGGATCGACGGCTGGGAGAACGCGGCGGGGCGACGCATCGAGCGGGACCGGGCGACCGGCCTGTCCACGCTGAACGAGACCGACCCGGACCGCTCGGGCGAGGTGGTGTCGGCCCGGCTGGCGGCGCGACGTGAGCTGGGCGGCGGCTGGGCCGGGCGGGCGGCGGCCTACTCGGGCTTCCGACCCGCGACGCTGAACGAGCTGCACCGGCCCTTCCGCGTCGGCAACGACCTGACCGAAGCGAATGCGGCGCTGGAGCCCGAGACGCTGCAGGGCGTCGAGGCGGGGCTGTCCTGGAGCAACGACGCGACCGAGGTACAGGCGGCGGTGTTCTGGAACCGGCTGGACGACGCCATCGTCAACGTCACGATCGGGGCCGGGCCGGCGACCTTCCCGCGCGCGGGCTTCGTGCCGGCGGGCGGCGTGCTGCGCCAGCGCCAGAACGCCGGGACCATCGAGGCGACGGGGATCGAGGCGTCCGTCACCCACGCCATCGGCGACCGCCTGAGGCTCGACGCCGCCCTTTCCCTGACCGAGGCCGAGGTCGACGGGGGGTCGGCCGCGCCCCAGTTGACGGGCCTGCGCCCCGCCCAAGCGCCGGAGATCAGCGCCTCGGCCGGGGCGGTCTGGCGGGCGACGGATCGCCTGACCCTGGTCGGACGGGTGCGCTACGAGGGCGATCGCTTCGAGGACGATCTGAACAGCCGAACGCTCGACGAGGCCGTAACCCTGGACGCCCGGGCAGAGTGGGCGGTGCGCGACGGCGTCGTGGCCTTCGTGGCCGCCGACAACCTGTTCGACGCCGAGGTCGAGGTCTCGGAGACGGGCGACGGGATCGAGGGCTATGGCCCGCCGCGCGTGGTCCGCGCCGGACTGTCGCTGCGCTGGTGACGGCGCGGTCCGCGCCCGCTAAACCGCCCGGCACGGGAGACGCATGATGACGCGAAACAGCGCACGCTATCTGACCGGCTTCGGCAGCCACTTCGCCACGGAAGCCGTCGAGGGGGCCCTGCCGGTGGGCTGCAACTCGCCGCAGAAGACGCCGATGGGCCTCTACGCCGAGCAGCTGTCGGGCACCGCCTTCACCGCGCCGAGGAGCGAGAACCGCAGGAGCTGGCTCTATCGCCTGCGGCCCAGCGCCCAGCATCCGGCCTACAGGCCCTTCGATCAGGGCCGCGTCCGATCCGGCCCCTTCACCGACGCGCCGCCTAGCCCCAATCGGATGCGCTGGGACCCGCTGCCCGTGCCTGATCAGCCCACGGACTGGGTCGAGGGGCTGGTCACCTATGGCGGCAACGGCGACCCGGAGACCCAGGGCGGAGCGGGCATCCACCTGTATGCCGCCAACCGGTCGATGACCGATCGGGTCTTCTACTGCGCCGACGGCGAGCTGCTGATCGTACCGCAGTTGGGCGACCCCGTCTTCGTCACCGAGTTCGGACGCATCGAGGCCTCGGCCGGCCATATCGTCGTCATTCCGCGCGGCGTGCGGTTCCGGGTGGAGTGCGATGGCCCGATCCGAGGGTATGTCTGCGAGAACTATGGTGCCGCTTTCCGCCTGCCGGACCTCGGGCCGATCGGCGCGAACGGACTGGCCAATCCGCGGGATTTCGAGACGCCCGTCGCCGCCTTCGAGGACGTCTCCCGCCCGACTGAGTGCGTGCAGAAGTTCGCCGGCCGGCTGTGGGTCACGACCTTCGACCACAGCCCGCTGGATGTGGTCGCCTGGCATGGCAACAACGCGCCCTATCGCTATGACACGGCCCGCTTCAACACCATCGGCACGGTCAGCTTCGACCATCCGGACCCGTCGATCTTCACCGTCCTGACCAGCCCGTCGGACACGCCGGGCACGGCCAACGTCGACTTCGTCATCTTCCCGCCGCGCTGGATGGTGGCCGAGGACACCTTCCGCCCGCCGTGGTTCCACCGCAACGTCATGAGCGAGTTCATGGGCCTGGTGACCGGCGCCTATGACGCCAAGGAGGGCGGCTTTGCCCCCGGCGGCGCGTCGCTGCACAACTGCATGAGCGGCCACGGGCCGGATCAGGCCAGCTACGACAAGGCGGTGGCGGCCGAGTTGAAGCCGGTGAAGCTCGACAATACGCTCGCCTTCATGTTCGAGACGCGCTGGCCGATCCGCACCACGCAATGGGCGCAAACCAGCCCGACCATGCAGCTGGACTACGACGACGTCTGGACCGGCTTCGCCAAGGGCGATGTCGGTCAGAGGGACGGATGACGCGCGTCTGCATGACCCAGCCCGCCGTTCCTGTGACATGAGCCTGTCCGAGATCGCCCTGCTGCTGGGGCTGAACCTGCTGCTGATCACCGTCGGGATGACGCTCCTGACCCGGCTGGCGGTGCGGTGGGGCGATGTCAGCTTCATCGACGGCGTCTGGCCGCTGGGCATGCTGATGCTGGCGCTGGTCACCTTTCCGCGCACAGAGGGCGACCCGGTTCGCAAGGGGCTGATCCTGTGGCTGGTCGCCATCTGGGCCATCCGGCTCGGGTGGCACCTGCTGAAACGCTGGCGCGAGCACGGGGCGGATCGGCGCTACACCGCGATTCTCGACGATCAGGCCAAGAAGGGCTGGAGTTTTCGCCGGACCGCCTTCCTGTTCGTCTTCCTGCCGCAGGGAGGCCTGGCCTGGCTCAACAGCCTGCCGGCCCAGCTCGGCCAGGTGGCCTACAGCCCGCCGATCGGCTGGATCGGCTGGATCGGAGCTGCGATCGTCGTGATCGGCATCGCCTTCGAGAGCATCGGCGACGCCCAGCTGGCGGCGTTCCGCAAGGACCCGGCGAACCGGGGCAAGGTGCTCGACACCGGCCTGTGGCGCTACACCCGGCACCCGAACTATTTCGGCGACGCCTGCGTCTGGTGGGGGTTGTGGCTGATCGCGGCCGAGACCGGCTGGGTCGGGATCGCGTCAATCGTCGGTCCGATCTTCCTGACCTACACCCTGACGAAGTGGTCCGGCATCGGCATCACCGAGAAGGCCATCCGCAAGTCCCGGCCGGAATATGAAGACTACATTCGTCGTACGAGCGCCTTCATCCCCTGGCCGCCGAAGAAGGGCTGAGGCTCAGCGGCGATAGGTCAGTTCGCACCCGGCGGCGGCAGCGGCCGCCAGGGCGCCGGGCTTTTCGATCCGCACGGTGACGGCGCGAACGCGCGGATCGAGCAGGCAATCCAGCGCCAGCCGTTCGGCGAAGGTCTCGACCAGACCGACGTGGCCTTCCGACACGATCCGCTGACAGGCCGTGGCGACGGTCTCGTAGTTGATGGTGTCGGCCAGCCCGTGGACCTCGACCGGGCCGAGGTCGAGGGTGACGTCGATCACCAGCGTCTGCAGCCGACCGTGCTCGTGGTCATAGACGCCGATGCCGGCCTGGACCTCCAGACCCCGGACGAAGACGGTCAGGCCCTCCAGGCGGGCGGCGGGCTGGGGCGCGGGCACGGCGGCGAGGGTCACGTCAGGGCTCCGGCGCTCAGTCATCGGCGGGAATGTCGGGCGTCTGCCACGCCAGATGCTGGCCACCGTCGACGGCGATCATCTGTCCGGTCACCGAGCGTGCGTCAACGAGATAGAGGACGGCGGCGGCGATGTCGTCGGGCGTGGCTCCATGGCCGAGCGGCACCGAGGCGGCCTCGGCGGCGAAGTCTTCCTCGGTCTGGTGGATGGACTTCAGGGTCGGGCCGGGGCCGACGCCGTTGACGCGGATGCGGGGCGCCAGGGCCTGGGCCATCGTGCGCGTCGCCCACCACAGGCCATTCCTCGACAGGGCATAGGAGACGAAGCGGGGATCGGGCTTCAGCACTCTCTGGTCCAGCAGGTTCACCACGGCCGAGCCTTCGGGTGCCTGAGCGGCGAAGGCCTCGATCAGGACCAGCGGGGCGCGGAGATTGGTCTCCAGGTGCCGGTCCCAGGTCTCGCGCGAGAGTGAGCCGACGCGGTCGTCCTCGAACAGCGAGGCGTTGTTCACGAGAACGGAGAGGGAACCCAGCGCCTCCACGGCACCAGGGATGAGCCCGCGAACCTCGTCCTCTTTTGTCAGATCGGCACAGACGATCGTCGCCCGCCGCCCGAGCGATCGCACCTCGGCGGCCAGCGCCTCGGCGTCGTCGGGCGAGGACCTGTGGTGGATGGCGATGTCATGGCCGCGCCGGGCCAGCGCGAGGGCGATGGCGTGGCCGATCCGGCGCGAGGCGCCCGTGACGAGCGCCGCGCCTGTAACGGGTTCAGTCAATCCGGCCGAACTCGAGCGCGTTGATAGCAGCCAGAACGACGACGAAACCGATGATGATGCCGAGAGCCAGCATGGGATGCTCCTGTTCGCCGGACGCCATAGAATGCGGCGACCCGCGCATCAAGCGTGCAACACATCCGGACGATCCATGACCGACTTCCCTGTCACCGTCTTTCACAACCCCGCCTGCGGCACGTCGAGGAACGTGCTGGCCGCCATTCGCGAGGCGGGACGGGAACCCGAGGTGGTCGAATACCTCAAGGTCGGCTGGACGGAAGCGCGCCTGCGCGACCTCCTGACGCGGATGGGCGCGGGGCCGCGCGCCATCCTGCGCGACAAGGGCACGCCGGCGGCGGAGCTGGGTCTATTGGACGAGGGCGTGTCGGACGACGCCATCCTGGCGGCGATGATCGAGCATCCGATCCTGGTCAATCGGCCGATCGTGGAGACGCCGCTGGGCGTCGTGCTCGCGCGACCGTCCGAGCGCGTGTTCGAGGTGCTGGATGTCCGGCCTGACAACTTCACCAAGGAAGACGGCGAGGTCGTGCGGCCCTGATCCCGCTATCGCCGACGCGTGCCGGTGTGGCAGCGTGAGGCCATGAACTGGCGCGTGCGAATCGAGCCCTACACCCGACCGCTGTTCTTTGCCGTGTCGCGGGCCAGCCGGGGCATGACGCTGGGCGTGCGCGCGGTGGCGGTGGACGGCGAGGGCCGCGTCATGCTGGTGCGCCACACCTATCTCGAGGGCTGGTGGCTGCCGGGTGGCGGGGTCGATCGGGGCGAGACCACCGGAGATGCGGCCGCGCGCGAATTGTTCGAGGAGACGGGGCTCAGGGCGACGCAACCCGGCCGTCTGCTGTCGGTCCATTCCAACGAACGGTTCTTTCCGGGCGATCATGTGCTGGTCTATCGCTTCGACGCCTTCGAGGTCGGCGAGATGACCCATCGCGGCGAGATCGCGGAGGCCCGGTGGTTCGACCCTGGCCAATTGCCACCCGACGCTCATCGATCGACCCGCGCGCGATTGGGCGAAATCTTCGGTGGCGCGCCCGTCGATCCGCTCTGGTAGGGAGAGCCCATGAACCTCGGACCCTGGATCGCCATGATCGCCGTCGTCCTGGCGGGCGGGGCGACCGCCTTGCAGGCCCCGACCAATGCCAAGCTGGCCGGCGCGGTGGCGGGGCCAGTCAACGCAGCCTTCGTATCGTTCGCTGTCGGCACGGCGGCGCTGGGGATCGCGGCGGCGTTTCTGCAGGCGCGACCAGACATGGCGGCGGTCAAGGGGTTGCCGCCGTATGCCTGGATCGGGGGGCTGTACGGCGCCGTCTTCGTGGTCGCGGCGGCCTGGGCAGTGCCCCGGTTGGGCGTGGCGACGACCATCACCCTGATGGTGGCGGGCCAGTTGCTGATCAGCCTGGTCCTGGATCATTTCGGGGCTCTGGGCGTCCCGCGCGCGCCGATCAGCCTGACGCGCGTGGCGGGCGTCGCCCTGGTGATCACCGGCGTGGTGCTCGTCCGGCGCGGATAGGCTTCATGCGTAACGGTTTCGGGTGGAGCGGCGAATAGCGGCTGACCGCAATCGCCCGAGCTGCCGCATGACCTTTATCGACGACGCCCCGCCGCGCCTGGATGCTCGCGCCTTCCTTCGGACCGGGATCGTCGTGATCTTCCTGTGGTTCGGCTACATGAAGTTCCTGCCCTATGAGGCCGAAGGCGTGAAAGGCATCGCCGAGAGCTACTGGCTGTTCGGCTGGATGTATCCGCTGCTGGGCGTGCAGGGCGCGTCCAACGTCATCGGCGTGCTGGAGATCGGCGCGGGCGTCCTGATTGCCTTGGGGGGACGGTTTCCCTTCGCCGGACTGGTCGGGGCGCTGATGGGCGTGGCGACGTTTCTGGTGACGCTCAGCTTCTTTTTCACCGCGCCCGGCATCGTGGCCGAGGGCTATGCCTTCCCTGCGCTGGGTTCGACGGGTCAATTCCTGGCCAAGGACATCGGGCTTCTGGCCATCTGCCTGTTCCTGCTGTTCGACGCCCAGAAGCGCATCGCGCCCTGACCTGACGCGGCGGCGCGGGGGTGCTATCCCCCGCCCATGTCCGCTCCCCTTCCCGACGCTGGCCAGAACTGGGTCGACGCCCGCGCGCCCGAGGCCTGGAAGCCCTGGCTGAAGCTCGGCCGCTTCGACCGACCGGTGGGCATCTGGCTGCTGCTGCTGCCGGGGTGGCAGGGGATTGCGCTGGCGCTGGCGGCCGAAGGGCGAACCCCTGGCCCATATGAGGCATGGCTGATCCTCGGCTTCGGTATCGGGGCCTGCCTGATGCGGGCTGCGGGCTGCGCCTTCAACGACATCGTGGATCGCGACGTCGATCGTCGTGTGGCGCGCACGGCCGGACGGCCGGTCGCGTCCGGCCAGATCAGCGTGAAACAGGCGTGGGCCTTCATCGTGGCCTGCAGCCTCATGGCCTTCCTGATCCTGCTGACGCTGGGCGGAACCGCGATCCTGCTCGGTTTCGGCTCCCTGGCGCTCGTCGCGGCCTATCCCTTCATGAAGCGGATCACCTGGTGGCCCCAGGCGTGGTTGGGCATCACCTTCAACTGGGGCGCGCTGATGGGCTTCGCCGCCGCGTCTGGCGAGCTGACGGCGACTGCCGTCCTGCTGTGGATCGGGGGCGTATTCTGGACGCTCGGCTACGATACGATCTATGCGCTTCAGGACGTCGAGGACGACGCCCTTGTCGGTGTGAAATCGACGGCGCGCCGGCTCGGTTCGGGCGTTCGCCCGGGGGTCGCGGTCTTCTATGCTGGAGCCGTCCTGTCCGCCGGACTGGCGGGCGTGGCGGCGAGGTTGTGGCCGTTGTTCTTCATCGGCCTGGCCGCCTACGCGCTCCATCTCGCCTGGCAGGGCTGGCGGCTGCGGCCCGACGACGGCGCGCTGGCGCTCCGGTTGTTCAAGTCGAACCGGGACGCGGGCCTGATCCTGCTGGCGGCGATCGCGGCCGGTGCGCTATCGGTATCGCTCTGACCGGAGAGACCTGACCATGTTCGCCCGACCTCGCCTGCTGGCCGTTTCGCTGATTGCGCTGGCCACGCTCGCCGCCTGCAACCGCGACCGTCCGGAGAAGGCCGCTGAGGCGACGCCTGCGCCCGGCGAAGCGGCGGTGGTGACCCCGGCCGAGGCCGCGGCCCCGATGGCCTTCGAGTCCAAGACGCCCTACGCCGAGGTCAGGCTGACGCTTCCGATCGCGCTGCGCAGCCAGCCGGACCTGCACGCCCGGCTCTATGCCGCCAACGTCCGCGACCTGCGGGCCTTCGCCGAGGGGGCCCAGGCCGACCGCACCGAGGCCGGGGGCGACGGAGGCCTGCCGCCCTACGACAAGACCATCGAGTTCACGCCCGGCGCCGAGACCGCCAAGCTGTTCAGCCTGATGCGGACGGTGTCGGAGTTCACGGGCGGTGCCCATCCCAATGCCCGGTTCGGCGCGGTCCTTTGGGACAAGGCGCTGAACCGCGAGATCGCGGCCGCGGACCTGTTCATCAAGCCCGCCGACATGACGGCGCTGGACCAGGCCCTTTGCGCCGCCATCAACGCCGAGAAGCGACGTCGCGACCCGGCCGCCCAGACCGTCAGTCTCTCTGGCGGCAGCGACTGGAAATGTCCGACGGCTCTGGAGACGCCCTTTGTGCTGGCCGCCTCGACCGAGCCCGGCAAGGCTGGCGGTCTGACGTTCCTCGTCGCCCCCTACATCGTCGGCCCCTATGCCGAGGGAAGCTACGAGGTCAGCGTGCCCCTGGCGGCGTTCCGCGCCCTGATCGCCCCAGCCTATGCCGGCGAGTTTGGCGGCGGGATCAAGGTCTGAACGGCTCCGCTTGACTCAGGGGGCAAGCTGCCTGCCTCCTTGTCATCCAGTGGGATTGGGGGGTGATGATGCGTCATCTTGTGTTTGGTCTGGCGGCCTTTTTCCTCTCGGCGGTTGTCGCGTCGGAATGTCTGGCGCAGATTCCTTCGGGTCCGGACGATCCTCGGCAGCGAACGGTTCAGATCTACGGTCCGGGGCAACTCGGCACCGCTGCTGGGTCCGCCACTCGCCTGGACCGCCTTCGGCGTGAGCTGGACCGTGGGCGGCCGAGCAACGTCGTTCGTGATCCCCTCCCGGTCGACCCCGTGGACATCCGGCGTGGCGCGCAAACCGCGATGAACCGGGCCAGAACCGGGTGCCAGGTCAACGACGCCGCAGTGCTCGGATACTCGCTCGACAACGATTTCGTCTATGAGGCCGCCTGCGAAAACGGACAGGGCTACCTCGTGGTCGCCAGCATGCGTCCCACGGTCGTGGAATGCGGAACCGCTCTCGATGGCGCGGATAGTCCGGAGCGAGACGTGGACGCTATTGTGATCAGCCAGTGCGTCCTGCCCGCCAACCAGCCGGCGCTCGAACGGGTATCGGCCTTTGCTCGGCAAGCCGGCGTTCCCTGTCAGGTCGACCAGGTCGCTCAGGTTGGTGCAGCCGACTCCGGAACGCTGTACGAGGTCGGCTGCGCTGACGGAGCTGGATACTGGCTGAGGCAAGAGCAGGGGGCCTGGCAGCGTATCTCCTGTCTGAAAGTCGCCGGACTGGACGGCGCCTGCACCTTCACGACGCCGTCAGAGAGCTATCGGTCCCTGTCCGCGCGGTTTGCCGACACCGCCGCTTCCGGATGCGAGGTCGTCAATGCCGCCTATGTCGGATCGGCCAGCGCGCTGGACTATGTCGAGGTTCAGTGCGGTACGGGAACCGGGTTCATGGTCGAAATCGATCGCGAGGAGCGGGTGAGCAACGCCTGGAGTTGCGCCGTCGCCCAGCGGGTCGCCGGCGGCTGTCGACTGACGGGTGCATCACAGAGCTGAAGAACCACGCTCAGCGGCCCGCCAGAAAGCCGTCCACCAAGTCGTCGAGTCGCTCGGGCTGGTCGGCCATGATGAAATGGCGCGATCCGTCCACCCGGACGACTGTCACCCCCGGAAGCGTTGAGTATTCCCGGGTCCACAAGGCCTCGGCCATCGCGGGCGGCGGGCCACCGTCAGCGTCGGTGGCGTAAACGGCGGTCACCGGCGTGGTCATGGCCGCGAGCCCGGGACGGGCGTCCGTGGTCATGACGTCATGAAAGGCTGCCGCCACCGCGCGGACGTCGCTGGCCAGGGTCCATTCCACCATCGCCTCACGGATCGCCGGATCGCGGGCCATGCCGATGGCTGTCGCCTCGCCCTGACGCCGACGGGTGTCGGGGTCGGTGTTGGCGATCATGGCGGCGCGAGCCTGCTCCGCCATGGGTCTCACGCTCTCCACCGTGACCTGCGGGCCGTACAGGGCCGAGAAGAAGGGCAAGGCGTCGACGATCATGACGCGGCCAACGCGGTCGGGGTGGCGCTGGGCCAGCAGCAATCCCGACAGGCCGCCCATGGAGTGGCCGATGACGGCGGGTCGTTCCAGACCGGCGACCTCGATGTATCGCGCCAGCTCGGCCACAGCGGGATCGACGAAGGGCCCGTCGCCGTGGATCCAGGGCTCGCCGGCGAAGCCCGCCAGCTGGACCAGATGCACCCGGTGCGTCGCCGACAGCCGGTTCGCCAGCGGCCGCCACACCTCGCGCGAGGAGGCCAGGCCCGGGATCAGGACGACGTCGGGGCCGGCCCCGACCACTTCGACCGACAGGCGGTCAGAGGTAAAGGCGGGCGCGGTCTGGGCCTCGGCGATGCTCGGCAATAGAGCAACTCCAAGAGGCGCAGCCGTCACGGCGGCGGCCAGGCACAGGGCGCGCAGGATCGCGCGCCCGGACGGGGCGGTGTTGAACATGATCGAGTCCTTTTTGGTCACGTTATCCTGACATTCCGTCAGGCGTGAGGGTTGGTGAAGATCGCTTCCACAGGCTCTCCGAAGACGGCCGAGATGCGATAGGCGAGGTCGAGGGAGGGGTCGTGCTTCTCGGTCTCCAGCGCATTCACGGCTTGGCGCGAGACCCCGATGGCGCGGCCCAGCTCCTCCTGGGTCCAGCCGCGCTGGGACCGAAGTTCCTTCATGCGATTCCTCATCGGCTGGTCCGGATGAGGGGGGTCACAAGGCCGTAGAGGCCCCAGAACAGGGCATAGACCAACCAGCCCGGCGCATGGGGCGCGTCGCCATAGCTCTCCATGAACCCCCATCCAGAGAAAAGGGCGAAGGCCAGTCCCGCCGCGACGATAAAGCGCTTGGCAGTCAGGGTGCGGACGAACTCGTCAGCTTCGGACATCAGGGCCAGCGTCGCCCAGATCTGGCCGGCGATCGGCGCGGCGACAGCGAGGCCGAGCACCAGTCCCGCCGGTGTGCCGATGATCTCGTCGAAGGCACCGAAGATGGCGGCGACGTTGATGGCTACATACCCGGCCATGAAGGCCATCGTGCGGACGACGTATCGGCGATTGGCGCCGTCTGGGGAAGCGAGGCTGGACATGAAGCGGACTCCGTGTAAGTCACGTCTACCTGACATTCACAGAATGTAATGTCAACCTGACATTTTTGGCTGCTGTCGATTTCCAGACCCGCGCCCGCTAGACTGGCCGCCATGCCCGCCGCCCCGCGTGTTTCGCCGTCAGAGTTGTTCTCGCCCGAGGCCTGGGCTCCGTTTCAGACGCGCTCGACCTGGCGAGGCCCGTTGCTGGTCCTGCACTGCTGGGGCGTGATCGCCGCCGCCGTCGCGGTCGGCGTCTGGCAGCCGATCCTGATTCCGCTCTGCGTCATGGTGATCGGCACCCGCCAGCTGGGTCTGGCCATCCTGATGCACGAGGCGGCGCACGGCGGGCTGGCCCGAAACCTGAAGCTCAACGATTTTCTCGGGCACTGGCTGTGCGCCGTGCCGATCGGCGCATCGCTGAGCGCTTATCGGCCCTATCACCTGGCCCATCACCGCTTCGCCCAGCAGCCCGAGGATCCCGACCTTATGCTGTCTGCGCCCTTTCCGGTCAGTGGGGCCTCGCTCCGTCGCAAGATGATCCGCGACCTGACCGGCCAGACCTTCTTCAAGCAGAGGGTGCTTCTGCCCCTGGCGGCACTGCGCGGGCGGGCGGCAACAGGCGACGACGCCCATGACTACGACGCCGTCGTCACCGGCCGGTCAGTCGCCGCCTTCCTGATCTGGAACGCTGGCCTGCTGGCGCTGCTTGGCCTGATCGGCGTCTGGTGGGCCTTCTTCGTCCTGTGGCTGCTGCCGATGGCGACGTGGTTCCCGCTGGTGACGCGGCTGCGCAACATCGCCGAGCACGCCTGCGTCGAGGGCTCGGCCGACGATGCCTTCCGCGCGGCCCGCACCACGCGAGCCAGCTGGTGGGAGCGGGCCTTCATCGCCCCCTACTGGGTCAACTTCCACGCCGAGCATCACCTGTTCATGCACGTGCCATGCTGGAACCTGCCCCGGCTGCACCACGCTGTCAGCGCGACCGAGCCGGGGCGGCGCATGGAGGTGGCGAACGGCTATGTCGAGGTGCTGAGACAGGCCGCGTCCCGTCCGACCTGACACAACGGCCCCCTGGGGCCGTCCAGGTCGGCCCCTTTGTCGCGGCTACGCCATGCCGCATTGCAGCGAGCAGGGGTCGGGCCGACACAGGGGCCATGTCCCATGCCCCCATCAGCCGAGGCCTGCCTGTGCCGACCGGCCGCCTGTCGCGACTGGCGCGCTTCGGCGGGCTGGCGACCGGCATCGCCGGCAATGCCCTGGCCGAGGGGGCGGTCCAGCTGGCCAGGGGCCGGCGGCCGACGATGGGCGACCTGTTGCTGACGCCCGCCAACGCCATCCGGGTGACCGAACAGCTGGCCCAGCTGCGCGGTGCGGCCATGAAGATCGGCCAGCTGATGTCGATGGACGCGGGCGACCTGTTGCCGCCCGAACTGTCGGACATCCTGGCGCGGCTGCGTTCCGACGCCCGACCCATGCCGCCGGTCCAGCTGACCGCCGCCCTCAACCGTCGCTGGGGCCGGGGCTGGGAGGACCGCTTCCACCGCTTCGACATGACCCCGGTCGCCGCCGCCTCGATCGGCCAGGTCCACCGCGCCGTGACGCGCGACGGCCGCGACCTGGCGATCAAGGTCCAGTATCCGGGCGTCCGGCGCAGCATCGACTCGGACGTCGACAACGTGGCGACCCTGCTGAAGGTCTCCGGCGTCCTGCCGCGCGAGATCGACCTTGCGCCCCTGCTGGCCGAGGCCAAGCGCCAGCTGCACGAAGAGGCTGACTATGCCCGGGAGGCCGAGCATCTGGCCCGCTTCGGCGCACTGTTGGCCGACGATCCGGACCACCGCGTGCCGGGCCTCTGCGCCGAGCTGACCCGGCCCGACGTCCTGGCGATGGACTATGTGGAGGGCGGCCCGGTCGAGGCCATGAGCGGCGCGAGCCAGGCCGAGCGGGACCGCATCGCCACGGTCATGATCCGGCTGTTGCTGCGCGAGCTGTTCGACTTCGGCCTGATGCAGACCGACCCGAACTTCGCCAACTACCGCGTCGACGACGCCGGGCGTCTGGTGTTGCTGGACTTCGGGGCGACGCGCTCGATCCCGCCGGCGCTGGCCGAGGGCTACCGCGCTCTGATGCGCGCGGCCATGAACGACGACCGTCTGGCCGCGATCGAGGCGGCTGAGGCGATAGGCTTCTTCGACCATCGCGCGCGCGACCGGGACGCCGAGGGGCTGGAAGCCATGTTCGACCTCGCCCTGGCGCCGTTCCGGGGCCAGGGCCCCTTCGATTTCGGCGATACGGCCGTGGCCGCCCGGCTGCGCGACCGGGGCATGACCTTCGCCCAGGATCGCAGCGTCTGGCACGTGCCGCCCGTCGATACCCTGTTCGTGCAGAGAAAGCTCGGCGGCGTCTATCTGCTGGCCAGCCGACTGAAAGCGCGCGTCGAGGTGCGCCGGCTGCTGGAACCCTGGCTCTAGGAAGGCGGCGTCCTTCCGGGACCGTCAGATCGTCACTGCCGGCCGCTCAACTCCGCTGCGACCGAATCTGACGTGTCCACGTGCCAGAGTGCGCCCCATGTAGAACCGCCGCGTCCGTGCGCCCTGAACCGCTGAAAAGTGCACAATGTGCACTCAAAAAAAGGGGTGCACTTTGACGGACCCGCTTCGGCGGACCTGGGAGCCAGACAGCCACCGTGCCCATCGCCGATCCCGCCGCCTTCATTCGGGCCAACACCCGGCCGCAAACCGTGCCCCACGCGCCGGAAATCACCCTTTGGCTCGCAGACGAGGTGACGCCGATCTGGCGGCTGACCGAGGAGGAGCTGGGCGAACTGGGCCTGCCGCCGCCGTTCTGGGCCTTCGCCTGGGCGGGGGGACAGGCCCTTGCGCGATGGGTGCTGGACAATCCGGCGGACATCGCGGGCAAGACGGTGCTGGACTTCGCCGCCGGCTCCGGTCTCGTCGGGATCGCGGCGATGAAGGCGGGCGCGGCCCGTGTCCTGTGCTGCGATATCGATCCCTTCTGCGGAGCGGCCGTGGCCCTGAACGCCGAGGTGAACGGGGTGGAGATCGCCTTCACCGACGCGGACCTGCTCGATGCGCCGCCGCCCGAGGTCGATGTCATCTGCGCGGGCGACGTCTGCTACGAACAGCCGATGGCCGCACGGGTGCTCGACTGGCTGGCGCGGGCGCGGGCGAACGGGACCCGCGTCCTGATCGGCGACCCGCACCGCACCTATTTTCCGCGAGAGGGGCTGGAGTTCCTGGCGGAGTATCGGGTGCCCACGACGCGCGAACTGGAGGATTTCGAGATCAAGCGGACCTCGGTCTGGGCTCTGCCATGATGGGCTCGCATCCCTTCCCCTCCACCCGCGTTCCGGCATAGCTTCGACCGGGGCTTGGGGAGGATCGACGATGCGGTGGCAGGGTGGACGCAGGGGCGGCGGCATCGAGGACCGGCGCGGCATGGGCGGCGGAGCCGTCGCCGGGGGCGGCATCGGCGTCGCGGTGCTCGCTCTGATCGGCTATTTCGTCTTCGGCATCGACCCAGCGACCACGACCCAGATCGCCAGCCAGTTCGGCGCGGCGGGCGCGTCTCAGGAAGGCCGCCAGGGCACGCCGGAAGATCAGGCGGGCCTGTTCGTCGACGTGGTGGGTCGAAACATCAACGAGGTCTGGGCGACCAAGCTGGAAGGCTACCAGCCGCCCGCCAACATCGTGCTCTACGAACAGGGCACCAACACCGGCTGCGGCTACGGCCAGGCGGCCTTCGGGCCCTTCTATTGCCCGGCCGACCGGCAGGTCTATCTGGACCTCAGCTTCTGGCAGGAGATGGAGACGCGGCTGGGAGCCTCCGGCGCCGACTTCGCGCGCGCCTATGTCCTGGCCCACGAGATCGGCCACCACGTCCAGACCCTGACTGGCGCTTCGGAACAGGTCCAGCGCGCCCAGCAGGCGGCGCGGTCGGAAGGCGAGGCCAACCGCTATTCCGTGGCGCTGGAGCTTCAGGCCGACTGCTACGCCGGCGTCTGGGCGGCCAATGCGGCGGCGGTGTCGGGCGGCGAGGTGGCGCTGGAGCCGGGCGATCTGGAAGAGGGCCTGCGCACCGCCTCGGCCATCGGTGACGATGCCTTGCAGCGCAACTCCGGGCGCGGTGTGAACCCGGAGAGCTTCACCCACGGCTCGTCCGAGCAGCGGATGCAGTGGCTGCAGCGCGGCTATCAGTCCGGCGACCCGGCGGCGTGTGACACCTTCGCGGGCCTCTAGGCCGCTTGTTGCACCGCGAAAGAACCGTCACAGTCGGGCGGTGACCGCCTCTGCCTCCGCCGCCGAAGCCCTGAAATCCGCCCGCCGCGTCGTGGTGAAGGTCGGCTCGTCGCTGGTCGTGGAGGCCGACAGCCGGGGCCCGGCACTGGGCTGGATGGCATCTCTGGCCGAGGATATCGCGGCCCTCCGGTCCGGCGGGCGACAGATCATTCTGGTGTCGTCGGGAGCGGTGGCGCTGGGGCGCGGTCGGCTGGGGTTGGAGAAGAATGCCCGGCTGGACGAGAAGCAGGCGGCGGCCGCCGTCGGGCAGTCGCTGTTGATGCAGGCGTGGGAACAGGCGCTGAGCCCGCGTGGCATGACCCCGGCGCAGGTTCTGCTGACGCGCGACGATACCGAGCGGCGTCGCCGCTGGCTGAACGCCCGGGCGACGATCGAGGCCCTGCTCAAGCTGTCGGCCGTTCCGGTCGTCAATGAGAACGACACGGTCGCGACCGAGGAGATCCGCTATGGCGACAACGACCGGCTGGCGGCGCGGGCGGCCCAGCTGGCGCGGGCGGACCTGCTGATCCTGCTGTCGGACGTGGATGGACTCTACACGGATGATCCCAGACGAAACGCGGCAGCAGAGCACCTGCCGGTGGTCGAGGCCCTGACGCCGGAGGTGCTGGCGATGGCTGGCGGGGCGAACGTCGAGGCCGACGTGGGCACGGGCGGCATGACGACCAAGCTGGAGGCGGCGCGGATCGCGCGCTCGGCCGGGTGTGCCACCCTGATCGTCTCGGGGCTGACGACGCGCCCCCTGGCGGCGGTCACGGCGGGGGCCAAGGCGACCCTGATCACGGCGCCCGCAACGCCCTTGCAGGCCTACAAGTCCTGGATCGCAGGAAGTCTGGAGCCAGCGGGGGCGCTGACGGTCGACGGCGGCGCGGCCGAGGCGCTTGGGTCCGGTCGCAGCCTGCTGGCGTCCGGCGTGCGTCGGGTCGAGGGGCGCTTCGACCGGGGCGACAGCGTGCGGGTGACGGGCGAGGACGGCCGGACGCTGGGCGTGGGTCTCGCCGCCTATGCCGCGGACGAAATGGAGCGCATCCGGGGTCGCCACTCCGGAGAGATCGAGGCCATCGTCGGCTACAAGGGGCCGGGCGTGGCCATTCACCGCGACGACCTGGTGCTGACGTCATGAGCCTGGACGCGAGAATGCTGGAGATGGGCCGCCGGGCCCGTGGCGGGGCCGATGCCCTGCGCACCGCCACGGCCGCGACCCGGTCGGCGGCGCTATCGGCGATGGCCGGGGCGCTGCGGGATCGATCGGACGCCATTCTGTCGGCCAATGCGGCGGACGTGGAGCGGGCGCGGGCCAAGGGCGTGTCCGAGGCCCTGATCGATCGTTTGGCGCTGACGCCGCAGCGCATCGCCTCCATGGCCGGCGCGGTCGAGGAGGTGGCGGCCTTTCCCGATCCTCTGGGCGCGACGACCGCGCGCTGGGCCCGGCCGAACGGGCTGGAGTTCCGCCGGGTGCGGACGCCGCTTGGCGTGCTGGCCATCATCTACGAGAGTCGACCGAACGTGACGGCGGACGCGGCCGCCTTGTGCATCCGCTCGGGCAATGCGGCGATCCTGCGCTCGGGTTCGGATTGTTTGGAGAGCGCGCTCGCCATCCACGTGGCGGTGGCCGAGGGGCTGACGGCGGCGGGCCTGCCGGGCGATGCGGTGCAGCTGGTCGATACGCCGGACCGGGCGGCGGTTGGCGCGCTTCTGACGGGGCTCGGCGGGACCATCGACCTCCTGGTGCCGCGCGGCGGGCGCAGTCTGGTGGAGCGGGTTCAGGCCGAGGCGCGGGTGCCCGTGCTGGGCCATCTGGAGGGGATCAACCACACCTATCTGCACGCCTCTGCTGACGTCGGCATGGCGGTCGAGGTGGTGTTGAACGCCAAGATGCGGCGGGTCTCCGTCTGCGGCGCGACCGAGACCCTTCTGGTCGATCGCGAGGCGGCGGATCGCCTGCTGCCGCCGGTGGCCGAGGCCCTGATGGAGGCGGGGTGCGAACTGCGGGGCGACAAGGCGGCGCGGGCGCTCATCCCCGGCATGGGCGTGGCCGAGGAGGCCGACTGGTCGACCGAATACCTGGCGCCGATCCTGTCAGTGAAGGTCGTGGGGGGGCTGGACGAGGCGGTCGCCCACATCAACCGCTACGGTTCGGGCCACACCGAAGCCATCGTGGCCGAGGACGGCTATGCGGCGGCAGCGTTCCAGGCGGTGGTGGACGCCTCCATCGTACTGTGGAACGCCTCGACCCAGTTCGCCGACGGCGGCGAGTTCGGCTTCGGCGGCGAGATCGGCATCTCGACCTCGCGGCTGCATGCGCGCGGGCCGGTCGGGGCCGAGCAGCTGACCAGTTACAAGTATGTGGTGCGGGGAACGGGGCAGACACGGCCCTAAATCCTCCCCCGTTGGGGGAGGTGGATGCGGAGCGAAGCGCAGCAGACGGAGGG
>NZ_LJHU01000045.1 GCF_001295975.1 Brevundimonas sp. AAP58
CTCCACCAGCCTTCGGCTGGTCCCCCTCCCCCGCCACGCGGGTGAGGATTGTCTCTTAGCCCTCCAGGTCCTGACCCTCGTCGGGCTCGGGCGTGCCCAGCAGTTCCTCGGCGATCTTGTTGGAGGAATCGCGCACGGCCTTCTCGATCTGGGCGGCGATGTCCGGATTGGCCTTGAGGAAGGCGCGGACGTTCTCGCGGCCCTGGCCGATCCGGGTCGAGTCGTACGAGAACCACGATCCCGACTTCTCGATCACCCCGGCCTTGACGCCCAGGTCGATGATCTCGCCCAGCTTGGAGATGCCCTCGCCGTACATGATGTCGAAGATGACCTCGCGGAACGGCGGGGCGACCTTGTTCTTGACGACCTTGACGCGGGTGGTGTTGCCGACGACCTCGTCGCGGTCCTTGATCGCTCCGGTGCGGCGGATGTCCAGACGCACCGAGGCGTAGAACTTCAGCGCATTGCCGCCCGTGGTCGTCTCGGGGCTGCCATACATCACCCCGATCTTGTGACGGATCTGGTTGATGAAGAGCACGATGCACTGGCTCTTGTTGATCGAGGCGGTGAGCTTCCTCAGCGCCTGGGACATCAGACGCGCCTGAAGGCCCGGCAGGCTGTCGCCCATCTCGCCCTCGATCTCGGCCCGCGGCGTGAGCGCGGCGACGGAATCGACCACCACGATGTCCACGGCGCCGGAGCGCACCAGGGTGTCGACGATCTCCAGCGCCTGCTCGCCCGTGTCGGGCTGGGACACCAGAAGGTCGTCCAGGTTCACGCCCAGCTTCTGGGCATAGGTCGGGTCCAGCGCGTGTTCCGCGTCGACGAAGGCGGCGGTGCCGCCCGACTTCTGGATCTCGGCCACGGTGTGGAGCGCCAGCGTGGTCTTGCCCGACGATTCCGGCCCGAACACCTCGATCACCCGCCCGCGCGGCAGGCCGCCGATGCCGAGCGCCATGTCCAGACCCAGCGAGCCGGTCGACACGGACGGAATGACCTCGGCCACCCCGCCCTTGCCCAGCTTCATCACCGAGCCCTTGCCGAAGGCGCGGTCGATCTGGGCGATCGCCGCCTCCAGCGCGCGCTGTTTGTCGCCGTCTTCCTTGCCCACCAATTTCAATGCCGCCTGCGATGCCACCTTGCCACTCTCCCTTGCCATGATTCCCAAGTCGGTCCGGAGGGAGAGGCCCGCCTTCGGGGATTTCCCCGTGACCCGCTCCCGATGAGCCGCACTATGTGCACGGTTTGTTCAGGTTGGCAATTTGTTCTTTTCGGCGGTTTCAGTCGCTACGTCCAATTCTGACGTGCCCTACCGCAGCCGCGCGGTCGCGAAGTCGATGAAGGCGCGCAGCTTGGGAGCGACCTGGTCGCGGCTCGGGAAGTAGAGGAACAGGCCCGGATTCTCGGGCATGAAGGGGCCGAGCACCGTCTCCAGCAGCCCGGCCTCGATCAGGGGCGCGATCAGGTCGGTCATGGAGTAGGCGAGGCCCACGCCCGCCACGCAGGCCGACAGCATCAGGGTGTTGGTGTTGACGATCAGGGGGCCGGTGACGGCGACCTCGATGTCGCGGCCGCCGTCCTCGAACTCCCAGCGGTACAGGCCGCCGCGTGCGGACTGGCGGAAGTTGACGCAGACGTGGGCCTTCAGATCCTCCGGGCGCTCCGGCCGACCGTGGCGGGCGAAGTAGTCGGGGGACCCGGCGATGCAGAAGGTGGACGGCGGTGTCAGGCGCACCGCCACCATGTCGGCGGCGATCATTTCGCCGATGCGGACGCCAGCGTCGAAGCCGTCCTCGACGATGTTGACCAGCCGGTCCTCGACATGGAGCTCCAGCTCGATCTCCGGATGGGCGGCGCAGAACTCCGGGATCAGGGGCTCCAGCAGACCCTGCGCCACCGAAGGAATGTTCAGCCGCAGACGCCCCGCAGGACGACCGCCCAGGGCCTGAACCGCCTCCAGCCCGGCGTTGACGGCGGCGGCGCCGGAAGCCGCGTGATCCAGGAAGGCGCGGCCGGCCTCCGTCAGGGCGACGTCGCGGGTGGTGCGGGCGAGCAACGGGGCTCCGGCCCGGGCCTCCAGCTGCTTGACCGTCCAGCTGACGGCGGCGGGTGTGACGCCCAGCTCGCGCGCGGCGGCGGTGAAGCTGCGCCGTCGCGCCACCTCCACGAACACCGCCACGCCGTCGAACAGGTCCCGCTTCATTGTCAAATCATGCTTGAAAGCGCGTTCAGGAGAAAGCGGATTATCTTTATGGTCGCCCCGGGCGATGTTGCGGGCGTCGGGATTGGCCGACCGCAGAGAGGAGAGACCTGAGATGCCCCGTTTCGACCTGAACCGCCGCCAGTTCGCCCTGACCGTCTCGGCGGGCCTGGGCCTGGCCGCGCTGGGCGGCGGCTCCGCCCGCGCCGCGACCACCGTCTCCAAGGTCCGCTTCCAGAGCGGCGGAGAGACCCTGGTCGGCGACCTGCACGCCCCGGTCGCCGGAGGCCTGAAGCCCGCCGTCGCCATCATCGGGCCGATGACCTATCACAAGGAGCAGGCCCCGACCCAGTACGCGCGGCGCCTCGCTGCCGCCGGCTACGTCGCCCTGGCCTACGACAGCCGCTATCGCGGCGAGAGCGGGGGCGAGCCGCGCGCCTGGGAGAACCCGGCCGCCAAGGTCGAGGACCTGATCGCCGCTGTTGATCATCTGGCCTCGCGGCCGGACGTGGACCCCAATCGCATCTTCGTGCTGGGCATCTGCCAGGGCGCGTCCGCGGCGGTGGTCGCGGCGGCGGACTCGGGCAAGGTCGCGGGCCTGGCCACCATCGCCGGCCATTATCGCGACCATGAGGGCGACATCGCCTGGCTGACGCAGGAGGGCTACGACCGCCGCCTGGCCAATGGGCTCGCGGCCCGCGCCAGGTATCAGGCGACCGGCGCGGTCGACTATGTCCTGGGCGTCTCCCAGACCGACATGAACGTCGGCATGCCGGGCGAGTTCGTCTGGGTCTGGTACCAGCCCTGGGCCGACCGGGGGATGTGGGAGAACCGCTACGCCGTCATGTCGGACGCGGACCTGCTGACCTTCGAGAGCCTGTCGGCGGCGCGGCGGCTGAGCACCCCCTGGCTGATGATCCACGGCGACAACTGCTTCCTGCCGGACGCCGCCCGCCGCAGCTTCGACGCCGTGCCGTCCACGACCCGCAAGGCCATGGTCTGGGACGATACGCCCCACCTGTCCTACTACGACCAACCCGCCGACATCGACCGCGCGACCGCCCGCGTCGTCGACTGGTTCGCCCGGGCCTGAGGGGCGGTGGGAACGCTGATGTTCGCCGGGGCCAGGGCGGCCCTGGCGATGGAGAGGGCGGCCGTGTCGGCCGTCCTCTCGGACTCTATGGCGAAGGCTCCCGGGCTCCCATATCCGTCGGGGGATCGCCGATCCCCGAACGGAGGCCGCGATGGGACACCGCTTTCTCGAGACCCTGACGACGGAGGCGGTCAAGGCCGTCCAGGCGGAGAACGGCAGCCGTAACGCCTATGCCCGGCTGGAGGGCGGAGAGCCGGCCAATCACCGGCTGGGCGGACCCGAGGCGGCCTTCCTGATGGCGCGGGACAGCGTCTATCTGGCCTCGGTGTCGGCCTCGGGCTGGCCCTATGTGCAGCACCGGGGCGGGCCGCCGGGCTTCCTGAAGGTGCTGGACGCCGAGACGATCGGGTTCGCCGACTATCGGGGCAACCGCCAGTACATCAGCCTGGGCAACATCCGTGACGACGACCGGGTGGCCCTGTTCGCCATGGATTATCCGAACCGCCGACGGCTGAAGATCCTGGGCCGCATGAGCGCCGTCGATGTGACGCAGGAGACCGACTTCGCCAAGGCCGTGGTCGACGCCGACTACGGCGCCAGGGTCGAGCGGGGATTCCGGATCGAGGTCCACGCCTTCGACTGGAACTGCCCCCAGCATATCACGCCGCGCTTCACCGAGGCGGAGATCGAGGCGGCGCTGGCCCCTGTCCGCGAGCGGATGGCCGAGCTGGAGGCGGAGAACGCGCGGCTCAGGGCACGACTGGCGGGGGCGGACGCCGCGCCCTGAGTTCGGATCGGCTCAGGCCTTGGCGGCGCTCAGGATCGGGCCACCGTTGGGAGCCTGGACGAGGACGGCGGTCAGGAGGCCCTCGCGGGAGGCAGCCGGCAACCGCCAGCCCCGGGCCTCTCCGCCCGACCATTGGCCCAGCCTGACAAGCTCGCGCACGACCGAGGCGTGGGGCAGGGTGGCGCCCGCGTTCTCGCCTCGAGCGACGGGGACGGCGATGGGCGCGGGCTCGTAGCGGACCAGCCAGACGTCTGCGGGCGCGGACGGCGTCGCTCCGCCCGCCAGGCCCACACCGCCGCCTCGGAAGACGATGGCCGGACCGGTCTCGGGGCGATGGGCGTCGATCAGACCTTCAATCTGCTCCATGCGGCGGCCGACGGTGTGGGCGCGACCGTCGACGACGACCTGGGGCGTCCAGACGTTGTCGGTGCCGAGGCCTCGCTGATAGTCGCGTTGGCGGGCGGTGTATTCGGGCTTGGCGAAGGTGTCGGGCCAGCCGAGGTCGTCCCAATAGGTGACGTTGAAGCTGAGCGTCAGCAGGTCGGTGCGGCTCGACAGCCGCACCAGATTGGCGTTGGCGGGCGGGCAGGAGTTGCAGCCCTGGCTGGTGAACAGCTCGACGACGGTCAACTCGCCTGAGGGCGGCGGGGCGGGGACGCGAGCCTCGACCGGCTGGG
>NZ_LJHU01000046.1 GCF_001295975.1 Brevundimonas sp. AAP58
CGCCGCCCAGGCCCGGGCCAGCGCCGCCGCCGCCCGCGCCCAGGCCCAGGCCCGCCGCGTCGATCTGGAGCGTCTGACGGTCGCCGCGCCCATCGCCGGGCGGATCTTCCGCGTCGACGTCCGGCCTGGCGAATACGCCCCGGCGGGACCGGCGTCCGAGCCCCTGATCGCCATGGGCGAGGACGCCCGCCTCCACGTCCGCGCCGAGTTCGACGAGGCCGACGCCGCGCGCCTGACCCGCTCGGGCCGGGCCTATGGAACCCTGCGCGGACAGGCCAGCCGCCGCATCCCCCTGACGCTGGTCCGCATCGAGCCGCAGGTGGTCGAAAAGCGCGCCCTGTCCGGCGGGTCCGAGCGCGTGGACACCCGGGTGGTCGAGGCGATCTACAGCTTCGATCCGGCTCAGGCCGCCGCCTACCTCGGCCAGCGCATGGACGTCTTCGTCGAGGCCGCGCCTTCGCCGACGCAGGCGGCCGCGACGACGACGGAGCCCGCGCGATGATCCGCCAGGCGCTGCTGATCACCACGGCGGGCGTTCTGCTGTCGGCCTGCGCGACCGACCTGACGCCGCCTGCCTCCGCGCTGACCGCCCCTGCCGCCGGGGACGTCGCCGCCCTGCCCTCAGCCGACCCGGCGACCGACCGCTGGTGGATCGCCATCGGCGACCCGGTTCTCGACGGCATCGTCGAACAGGCGGGCGAAGCCTCCGATGTCCGCATCGCCGAAGCCCGACTGTTCGAGGCGCGCGCCCGCCTCGGCTCGGCCCGCGCGGCGCTCCGTCCCGAGATCGGCGGACAGGCGACCGCCGAGCGGCAGTCGGTGGACGACCTTGACCAGGACACCTTTCAGGCTCTGGTGTCCTTCAGCCTGAACCCGGATCTCAACGGCGCCGTCCGCACCCGCGCCGAGGCCGAGCGCCTGCGCGCCGAGGCCGAAGCCGCCCGCGTGGACGCCGCCCGCCTGACCGCCCGCTCGACCGCCGCCCAGCTCTACGCCGCCTACCGGGAGGCCCAGGCGCGCGCCGCCGCCGGCGACCTCGCCGTGCGCGCGCTCGAAGAGTCCCTGTCGCTCGCCGACACCCGCGAACGGGCGGGCCTGACGTCTGGCCTCGACGCCGCCTCGGCCCGCGCCGCACTGGCCTCCGCCCGCGCCCGGCCCATCGCCGCGCGCCAGGCGGCCGAAGAGGCGCGGCTGGGTCTGGAGGCCCTGCTCGGCCTCAACCCCGGGGCCCTGACCGCCGCGCTCACCCAGCCGACCACGGCCGCGTTTGAGACCCCCGCCGTCCGCGCCCTGTCGGCCCCCGCCGCGGTCCTCGCCCGCCGTCCGGACCTGCGCGCCGCCGAGCTCCAGCTCTGGGCCGCCGGGGCCGACGCCCGGGCCGCGCGGCGCGACTTCTGGCCGACGCTGTCGCTGAGCGCCGCGCTCGGTGGTCAGGAGCTGGATCCCGAGACCCCCTTCACCGCGTCCGGCTTCCTCAGCCAGATCGCCGGCGGCCTGACCGCGCCCCTGTTCAGCTTCGGCCGGCTGGAGAGCGCCCGCGAGGCCGCCGACGCCCGCCGGACCCAGGCCGAGATCGCCTATCGCCAGGCCGCCGTCGACGCCCTGTCCGAGGTCGAGACCGCGCTCGTCGCCCTGGCCTCCGCCGAGGCGCGCGCCGCGACGCTGGCCGAAGCCGTCGCCGCCGCCGACGACCAGGCTCGGCTGGCCAACCAGCGCTACCGGGGCGGCGTCTCGCCCTTCCTGGAGGTTCTGACCGCCCAGCGCGCCGCCGCTGACGCCCGCGCCGAGGAGGCCGCCGCGCGGGGTCAGGCGCTCACCGCCTACGCCCGGCTGAACGCCGCAGCGGGGCTCGGCGGGATGGCGGGCTAGATCCCTTGCCTTCCGCTCATCCCCGCGGAAGCGGGGACCCAGTGCTTTGGGCGATCGGTCGTGTCGAGGGAGACGGATTGCTCATCCCAGACATCCTCCCCCGCAAAAGAACTGGGTCCCCGCTTCCGCGGGGATGAGCGGAAATGAAAAGGCGGGCCGTGCTGACAGCGAGCACGTTGATCGTTAGAAGCCGCCCCCATGACCGCGCCCCAGAAGACTCCCGCCGAACTCGCCGTCGAATGGGGGCTGGCCCCTAATGAGTATCAGGTGATCCTGGACCGGCTGGGCCGCGAGCCCAATCCGGTGGAGCTGGGCGTTTTCTCGGTCATGTGGTCCGAGCACTGCTCCTACAAGTCCTCCAAGATCCATCTGTCGAAGTTCCCGACCAAGGGGCCGCGCGTCATCTGCGGCCCGGGCGAGAATGCCGGCGTCATCGACATCGACGACGGCGACGCCTGCATCTTCAAGATGGAGAGCCACAACCACCCCTCCTTCATCGAGCCCTATCAGGGCGCGGCGACCGGCGTGGGCGGCATCATGCGCGACGTCTTCACCATGGGGGCGCGACCGGTCGCCCTGCTGAACGCCCTGCGTTTCGGCGACGTGGAGCACGAGAAGACCAAGCGTCTGGTCAAGGGCGTGGTGTCCGGCATCGGTGGCTACGGCAACTGCGTCGGCGTACCGACCGTGGCGGGCGAGACCAACTTCCACCGGGGCTACAACGGCAACATCCTGGTCAACGCCATGTGCGTCGGCCTGGCCAAGGCCGACAGCATCTTCTACTCGGCCGCGCCCGGCGCGGGCATGTCGGTGGTCTATTTCGGCTCCAAGACCGGCCGAGACGGCATCCACGGCGCGACCATGTCGTCCGCCGAGTTCGACGACGAGTCCGAGGCCAAGCGTCCCACCGTCCAGGTCGGCGATCCCTTCGCCGAGAAGCTGCTGATCGAGGCGACGCTGGAGCTGATGGCGTCGGGCGCCGTCGCCGCCATCCAGGACATGGGTGCCGCCGGCCTGACCTCGTCGTCCGTCGAGATGGCGGGCAAGGGCGGCGTCGGCATCGAGCTGGACATGGACAAGGTGCCCCAGCGCGAAGAGGGCATGACGGCCTATGAGATGATGCTGTCGGAAAGTCAGGAGCGCATGCTCGCGGTGCTGAAGCCCGGTCGGGAGGAAGACGGCTATCGCATCTTCCAGAAGTGGGGTCTGGACGCCGCCGTCATCGGCCGCACCACCGACACCGGCCGTCTGGTGCTGAACCACCACGGCGAGGTCGTCTGCGACGTGCCGCTGGCGCCCCTGTTTGACGACGCGCCGCTGTATGACCGGCCGTGGGTCCAGCCGGAACTGCATCCCCGCCTCAACCCCGCCGAGGTGCCCGCGCCCGAGGTCTGGGAAGACGCGGTGCTGAAGGTCCTGACCTGCCCGGACATGGCGTCCAAGCGCTGGATTTGGGAACAGTACGACCGCCACGTCATGGCCGATACGCTCCAGGACTCGGCCACCGGCGCCGACGCCGGCGTGGTGCGGGTCCACGGCACAGACAAGGGTCTGGCGGTCACGTCGGACTGCACGCCTCGCTATGTCCAGAACGACCCCTACGAAGGCGGCAAGCAGGCGGTGGCTGAGGCCTGGCGCAACCTGACGGCGGTAGGCGCGCGGCCCATCGCCATCACCGACAACCTGAATTTCGGCAATCCCCAGCGCCCCGAGATCATGGGCCAGATCGTGCGCGCCATCGACGGCATGGCCGAGGCCTGCCGCGCGCTCGACTTCCCTGTCGTGAGCGGGAACGTCAGCCTCTACAACGAGACCAACGGCGTCGCCATTCCGCCGACCCCGACCGTCGGCGGCGTCGGCCTCCTGCCCAACTACGACGTGGTCGCTGGCTTCTCGACCATGGCCGAGGGCGACACGCTCGTCCTCATCGGCGAGACGGTCGGCGAGCTCGGCGCCTCGATCTATCTGCGCGAGGTCCTGGGCCGCGAGGACGGCGCCCCGCCGCCGGTCGATCTGGCGCTGGAAAAGAAGACCGGCGACTTCGTCCGCGCCGAGATCGAGGCCGGCCGCCTGACCTGCGTCCATGACCTGTCCGACGGCGGTCTGATCGGGGCAGCGGCCGACATGGCGCTGGCGTCCGACACGGGCGTCTTGCTGGACGCCACCAGCGCGACCCATGCGCACATCCTCCTGTTCGCAGAGGACCAGGCCCGCTACCTCGTCGCTGTTCCGGATGCGGAGGCTCTGATCGAGGCGGCGCGCACGGCGGGGCTGCATGCCTCCATCGTGGGCCATGCCAGGGGCGACGCCTTCGCGTCGAAGGACCTTTTCAGCATCCCGCT
The DNA here is from genome assembly GCF_001295975.1 of Brevundimonas sp. AAP58. GTDB lineage: Bacteria > Pseudomonadota > Alphaproteobacteria > Caulobacterales > Caulobacteraceae > Brevundimonas. The sequence goes on from NZ_LJHU01000046.1 coordinate 4,212, forward strand.
GAAGCACCTGCGCGAGATTCACGAAGGATGGATGCCCCGATGGATCGAAGGCTGATCGCCCCCGCGGCCCTCTCTCTCGGGCTGGCGCTGGCCGCCTGCGAGGGCGGCGGCGATCCGGTGCAGCAGGCCATGCGCGACGCCGCGACCGCCAACCAGAACGCCGCCTATGCCGAGAAGGCCGCCGACCCGCACGCGGGCCACGGCGGCGCGGGCGCGCCCTCGACCGGCGACGCGGCCTTCGCCGAGGTCGAGGCTGAGATGCACCAGCGCATGGGCCAGGCCTCGGGCGCGACGGTCGACGAGGCCTACATCACCAAGATGATCGAACACCACCGGGGCGCCATCGCCATGGCCGAGGTCGCTCTGGCGCAGTCACAGGACCCCGAGATCCGCCGCATGGCCCAGGCCGTCGTCGACGCCCAGACCCGCGAGATCGCCGAGATGCGCGCGTGGGAACCCGCCCCCCGCTGACGAGGGCATAGGCGGCCAGCCACAGCCTCGGCTGAGCATGGCGGGAACCTGTGTCCGCGTCCTCCGACCCTGCGGCGTCGCGGCGCCCGGCCGCCAAAAAGGAACTGTCACACGCGCCCGCTAAGCGAGGAAGCGGTATCCAAGAGGAGCGTCCATGTCCCCGATCCTGTCGCGTCGATCCCTGATGGTGGGTCTCGGTCTCGGCTCGATGCTGAGCGGTATTTCGAGCCGAGAGTCGCTGGCCCAGGCGGTGTTCGAGGACAACCCCTTCCAGCTCGGCGTGGCGGCCGGCGACCCCCTGCCCGACGGCTTCGTCATCTGGACCCGGCTTGCGCCGCGCCCGCTGGAACCCGACCACGGCATGCCCTCCCAGCCTATGGCGGTGACCTGGGAGGTCGCGACCGATGCGGGCTTCGGCACGATCGTCCGTTCCGGCGAAGCCATCGCCCGGCCGGAGCTGGGCCACGCGGTTCACGTCGAGGTCGGCGGCCTGGAGCCGGGCCGCCCCTACTTCTACCGCTTCATCGCCGGCCGGGAGCGTTCCGGCGTCGGCCGGGCCAAGACCATGCCGGTCTCCGGGGCCGCCCTGGATCGCGTGCGCTTCGGCATCGTGGGCTGTCAGGCCTATGAAAGCGGCTATTACACCGCCCATCGCAAGATCGCGGCCGAGGACCTCGACTTCATCTACTGCTACGGCGACTACATCTACGAGGGCCGCGGCAACAGGATCTACGGCTCGACCAATCCGCAGGAGAACCTGCGCGTCCACATCGGCGGCGAGGTCTATACTGTCACCGACTACCGGCAGCGCTACGCCCAGTACAAGATGGACACCGACCTGCAGGCCAGCCACGCCTCGGCCGCCTGGTTCACGACCTGGGACGACCACGAGATCGACAACAACTGGGTCTCCGACATCGACCAGGACGGCACCGACCCGGCCGTCTTCGCACTTCGTCAGGCGGCGGCCATGCAGGCCTACTATGAGCACATGCCGCTGCGCCGCTCGTCCTTCCCGCGCGGGGCCTCGATGCAGCTGTATCGCCGGGCGGTCTATGGCGACCTGCTGGACCTGAACCTGCTCGACACGCGGCAGTATCGAACCGACCAGCCCTGCAACGACCGCTTCAACAGCTCGTGTGATGGCATCAACGACCGAAATGCGCAGGTGCTGGGCGAGGCGCAGGAAGCCTGGCTGCTGAACAACCTGAACCGCTCCGACGCGACCTGGAAGGCTCTGGCCCAGCAGATCATGGTCATGGATCTGGATCGGAACCCGGGCGAAGGCTACGGCGTCAACACCGACAGCTGGGCTGGCTACCGCGTGCCGCGCGAGCGTCTGCTGCGCCACATCCGCGACCGCCGCATCGCCAACACCGTGGTCCTGACCGGCGACGAGCATCAGAACTATGCCGGCGAACTCTATCTGGACGGCCGCAACCCCGAAGGCGAGCCGATCGCCACCGAGTTCGTCTCGACCTCGATCAGCTCCGGCGGTGACGGCCAGGACGCCCGCGCCGACCAGGCCGCGTTCCTCGCCGCAAACCCCCAGCTGAAGTTCCGCAACAGCCAGCGCGGCTATGTCCTCTGCGACGTGACGCCGGATCGCTGGCAGACCGAGTTCAAGGTTCTGGACCAGGTCCAGAACCGGAATGGGAACCTCTCGACCCGCCAGACGATGGTCGTGGAGCGGGGCAGCGCGCGGCTGCAAACCGCCTGACCGGAGAAGACCCATGGCCTACGTCGACGGCTACGTGCTGGCGGTGACGAAGGATCGACTGGACGACTATCGTCAGATCGCCGCCGACGCCGCCGCGGTCTGGAGAGAGTATGGCGCGATCCGTACGGTCGAGGCGGCCGCCGACGATGTGCCCTACGGCGAACTGACGTCTTTCCCTCGCGCGGTTCAGGCGACGGAGGACGAGATCGTGATTTTCTCGTGGATCGAGTACCCGGACAAGGCGACGCGCGACGCCTGCAACGAGAAGATCATGTCCGATCCGCGAATGAAGATGCCCTCAGAAGGCATCATCAATGGAAAGACGTTGATCTTCGGCGGTTTCGTTCCCTTTGTGGACAGCGCCGACTGACGCTTCAGGCGGCGACCGGCACGGTCTGGCTGAGCCGTCCGCCGACCCGGATCGGTTCGATGCGCGTGGCGAGACCCGTGCGGTCGTCGGTCTCGACATAGACCCCGCAGATCGTCGCTGGTCCCGACGCCGGCGAGTAGCGCCCCTGCGAAATGCGAGTCGTAAAGCGCCTGAGCGGCTCCTCCTTCTCGTTGCCGATGACCGAGTCATAGTCGCAGCAGCCGCCCGCATCGGTCTGATAGGCCGTGCCGCCCGGCAAGATCTGGGCGTCGGCGGTCGGGACATGGGTATGGGTGCCGACCACCAGGCTGGCCCGCCCGTCGCAGAAGTGACCCATGGCCATCTTCTCGCTGGTCGCCTCAGCGTGCATATCGACGATCACGGCGTCGGCCACGGCCCCCAGGGGCGCGGCGTTCAACTCGCGATCCACCGCGCTGAAGGGATCGTCCATCGGGTCCATGTGAACGCGGCCCAGCACGTTCATGACCAGGACGGTGCGCCCGCTGTGGGTCTCGAACAGATTGGCTCCAGCCCCCGGCGCATCCATCAGACGCGGATAGTTGACCGGCCGGATGAGCCGCGGTTCGCGCACGATATAGGTCAGTGCCTCGCGCTGGTCCCAGGAGTGATTGCCCAGCGTCAGGCAGTCGGCACCGGCCATGAACAGCTCCTTGGCCGTGTGCTCGGTGATGCCGAACCCGCCCGCCGCGTTCTCGGCATTGACCACGACGAAATCCAGCTTCAGGTCCCGTTTCAGCGCAGGCAGGTGATCGCTCAGTCCATCGCGGCCGGACTTGCCGATCACGTCTCCAAAAAACGCCAGTCTCATGCGGGGCCCGCCTTTCGCGCGGGGGTATAGCCGACCTCGGTCAGAACGCCATGCAGCGGAATGTCATGGGGCTCGACAGGCAGCCGCTCGACCCTCTGACCGGCATAGGCGAGGCCGATGCGGACGGCGTCGGGCATCGCCGCGAAGGTCCGATCGTAGTGCCCCCCGCCCTGTCCCAGCCGCCCGCCGAAATCGTCGAACGCGAGAAGCGGCGTCAGGATCAGTTGCGGCGTGACGACCTCGGCCAGAGGCAGAGGCGCGGGGCATCCGGCGGCGTCGACTTCCAAAGGATCGCCGGGAGTCCAGCGGCGGAAGCTCATCGGCGCCGAGCGGTCGATCACCGCGGGCAGGCACAGGGTCCGCCCCATTGAAACGAGGGCTTCGGCCAGCGAAGCAGGATCGAGCTCGGACCCCACCGCCCGATAGACGGCCACCGTCCTCGCCTCGGGAAGTTCGCCAGCATGACGCGCGACAGCCGCCGCAACACCGTCATCGGCGAGAGCGCGCCTGATGCGCCGCATTTCCGCGCGCAGAGCAGCTTTTTCGACGGGGATCATCGGCAATCGCGCTCAGGCAGCGAAGCGCCGCGCGCTGAGCGGTAGCGCAACAAAGATGGGGTGGCGGCGCCATGAGAGCCGTGAAGGACGGTTTAAATCCTCTCGAGCCTGGGTAACCAGGTGGGCTCCGTGTACCCGGCCCCACGGGGCCAGACAGGGACAGATCCCTTCGAGTGAATTAAGGCCGCGAGGATATGTTGCCTTCGACGTGAGCCACAGCTGACCCGCCGGGCGGGAAGATAGACCCTCCGGCCATCTGATTCCAGAGCCGCCTAAAGCCCCTGGGCGATCTTCTCGATCCGGGCGGCGACGGCGTTCAAGGCCTCTGCCACCCCGGCATCGGACGGCGGCGCATTGTGGGTCACCTGGGTCGGTGACGCCGACAACCGGGCCTCGTGAAGCTCGTCGGCCAGCAACAAGGCCCCCATCAGAAACAGCCTCAGATCACCGACCTGGCCAACTTCGGCCGCGACCTGGCGCACATTGGCGTCGAACTGCTTGGCCAGGATGCGCACACGCTCCTCCTGCCCATCGGCGCATCCGACGGCGTAGGGGCGACCGTTGATCTCCACCGTGACCGTTGCCATCAGGCGGCCTCGTTAGCTTCGGCGTCGGCCAAGACTTCACGGACAGCCTCGGCCGCGCGGGCGAGCGCCTCGGACGCCTCGCGCCCGGCGGCTTCCAGCGCTGCGATCCGCTCCGCCTCAGCGCCGCTGGACGAAGGCGGAGCCGGCAAGGCGAACAGATCGTCGTCCGGCAAGACAGGCGCCAGCTTCAGCTCATGGATCTTGCGTTCCAGCGTGTTCAGCGCGCGGTCGAGACGGTCGCGGGCGGCGGTGGTGGCGTCGGCCATCGGTCGCTTCCTCCAGATTTCGTATAGAACCCGCCACGGCCGCGCGGTAAAGCGGCGCCGCCTCCCTTTTTCCGCCTCCCGACGAAAGTTCCGCCCGTGGCCGAGTCCAAAACCGCCCCTGAAAAGGCTTCCCTCAAGCAGATGGCCGACGCCATCCGGGTGCTCGCAATGGACGGGGTCGAGAAGGCCGCCAGCGGCCACCCCGGCATGCCCATGGGCATGGCCGACGTCGCGACGGTGCTGTTCTCGAAGTTCCTGAAGTTCGACGCCAGCCGCCCGGACTGGGCCGACCGCGACCGCTTCATTCTGTCGGCTGGCCACGGGTCGATGCTGATCTACGCCCTGCTGCATCTTACCGGCTACAAGGCCGCGACCAAGGAGCAGCTGTCGAACTTCCGGCAGTGGGGATCGAAAACCGCCGGCCACCCCGAGTACGGCCATATGCCGGGCGTCGAGACGACAACGGGTCCGCTGGGCCAGGGCCTGGCCAATGCCGTCGGCTTCGCCATGGCCGAGCGGCATCTGGCCGCCCGCTTCGGCGAGGATCTGGTCGACCACCGCACCTGGGTCATCGCCGGCGACGGCTGCCTGATGGAGGGCGTCAGCCAGGAGGCGATCGCGCTCGCGGGCCGCTACAAGCTGAACAAGCTGACGGTGCTGTGGGACGACAACGCCATCACCATCGACGGCGCGGTCAGCCTGTCCGACGCCACCGACCAGAAGGGCCGCTTCAAGGCCGCCGGCTGGGCCGTCAAGGCGATCGACGGTCATGACCCCAAGGCCATCAAGGCCGCCCTGCAATGGGCGACCCGCCAGGACAAGCCGACCCTGATCGCCTGCAAGACCAAGATCGGCCGCGGCGCCGCCACCATGGAAGGCAGCCACAAGACCCACGGCGCGGCGCTCGGCGCGGCAGAAGTCGCCGCTACCCGTCTGGGCCTGTCCTGGACCCACGATCCCTTCGAACTGCCCGAGAGCATCGAGAAGGCCTGGCGCAAGGTCGGCAAGCGCGGCGCCAAGGCGCGCAAGGCCTGGGAGGCGAAACTGGCCGCTTCGCCGCAAGCCAAGGACTTCACCCGCGCCATGGCCGGCGACCTGCCCGAGCGCGCCTTCGATGGCCTGAACGCCGGCATCGCCCAGCTGATCGCCGACAAGCCCGCCCAGGCCACGCGCCAGGCCTCGGGCACCGCGCTCGAAGCCGTGTTCGGTGCCGTGCCGGAGCTGATCGGCGGCTCGGCCGACCTGACGGGATCGAACAACACCTTCGTCAAGGGCACGCCGATCTTCGACGCCCCGACCTATGAGGGGCGCTACGTCAATTGGGGTATCCGCGAGCACGGCATGGCCGCGGCCATGAACGGCATGGCCCTGCACGGCGGCGTCATCCCCTACGGCGGCACCTTCATGGTGTTCTCGGACTACAGCCGCCCGTCGATCCGTCTGGCGGCGCTGATGGGCATCCGCGTCATCCACGTCCTGACGCATGACTCGATCGGCCTGGGCGAAGACGGCCCGACGCACCAGCCGGTCGAGCACCTCGCCGCCCTTCGCGCCATTCCGAACCTGATGGTCTTCCGCCCCGCCGACACGGTCGAGGCCTTCGAATGCTGGCAGCTGGCACTGGAGGCCAAGACCACGCCGTCCGCACTCGCCCTGTCGCGCCAGAAGACGGCGGCGGTCCGCACCACGGCCTCGGACGAGAACCTGTCCGCGCGCGGTGCCTATGAGCTGAAGGCCGCGTCCGGCGAGGCGAAAGCAACCCTGTTCGCCACCGGCACCGAGGTGCCCATCGCGCTCAAGGCCGCCGAGACCCTGGAAGCGCAAGGCACACCCACCCGCGTCGTCTCCGTCCCCTGCTTCGAGCTGTTCGAGGCGCAGGACGCCGCCTACCAGGCCTCGGTGCTGGGTCGCGGTACGGTCCGCGTCGCCGTCGAGGCGGCGATCCAGCAGGGCTGGGAGCGGTTCATCGGCGAGGACGGAGCCTTCATCGGCATGACCGGCTTCGGCGCCTCGGCCCCGGCGGAGGTCCTGTACCGCGAGTTCGGCATCACGGCCGACGCCGTGGTCGCGGCGGTCAAGGCGCGGCTTTGAGAGCGCGGATCGCGGCGCTGATCTTCGCGGTCGCAGCCCTGCTCGGGGTAGTCCCGGCCTCGGCCCAGACGCCAGAGCCGACGCCCATCGTCATCGGCCAGTCCTACGCCCTGCCGTCGGCCGTCATGGGCCAGCCGCGCGAGATCAATGTCTGGCTGCCGCCCGGCCACGGCGAGGACGGCCGTCGCTATCCGGTGCTCTATGTGCTGGACGGCGGTCAGGCCCAGGACTTTCACCACATCAGCGGCCTGGCCCAGCTGGGCACCGTCAACGGCTCGACCCGCGATGTCATCGTCGTCGGCGTGGCATCGGTGGATCGCAGGAACGAGCTGGCCCTGCGCTCGTCCAACCCCGACCTGATCGCGCAGTATCCGACGCAAGGGCACTCCGCCCGCTTCCGCCGCTTCCTGGCCGAAGAGGTCATTCCCTTCGTGGAGACGGCCTTCGCCACCGACGACACGTCGGTCCTGATGGGCGAGTCGCTCGCCGGCCTGTTCGTGGTCGAGACCGCGCTGAAGGCCCCCGCCCTGTTCGACGCCTACGTCGCCATCAGCCCCAGCCTGTGGTGGGACGACGGGGAACTGGCCGGTCAGGCCGCGACCCTGCTGGCCGCCCATCCGCCGGGTCCGCGCACCCTCATGCTCAGCATCGCCGACGAGGGCGGGGAGATGCAGGCGGCGATGGATGTGCTGGTCGCGGCGCTTCGGTCCTCGGCCCCCGCCGACATGACCTGGACCTACGATCCTCGCCCGGACGAGAGCCACGCGACCATCTATCACGGCGCGGCGCTGGACGCCTTTCGCGCCCTGTTTCCCTATCCGTCCGAGCCCTGAACGCCCGCGCCGTTGGAGGTCGCCTCTGGCGAAACGACGTCTGGCGAGGCACTCTCTCGGCATCACCGGGGGAGATCGAAATGACCAGAGTGAACGCATGTATTGCGATGGCCGGTTCGGCCGCCGCCCTGTTGCTGGCCGCCTGCTCGCAAACCGAGGGCGAAGCCAAGGCTGACGGCGAAGCCGCCGCTGCTGCTGCCGGTGGCGACGTCGCCTTCGAGACGCGGCCCGACATCCGCGAGGGCGTTCAGGCCCTGCCCCGCCTGACGGGCGACACGCCGGCGATCGCCGCGATCAACGCCGACCTCGACCGAATCGACGCCGACACCGCCGGATGCGACGGCCCCGGGACCTTCACGCGCACCGCCACCCTGCCGATGACCGGTCCGGGCTTCTTCACCGTCATGCTGAGCGACGAACTCTTCTGCGAGGGAACCGCCCGACCCAGCATCGGCTTCACCGCCATCACCTACGACCTGTCCACGGGACAGCGCGTGGACTGGAGCACGGCGGCCTCAGGCCTGCGCGCCACACGCTCCAGCGCCGAGGGCATGCCGGCCAGCTACGAGCCCACCCTGACATCGGAAAATCTGGCGGAATGGTATGCGCGCGAGATGCTGGCTTCGACGAACGCCGACTGGCTGGAACAATGCCGCGACCGCTTCACCGAGGAGATGCTGGCCGACGACGGCTTCAAGATCTGGCTGGACGCGCGAACCGGAGGCCTCGCGGTCTCCGCCGACTTCCCCCACGTCGTCATGGCGTGCGCCGAGACCGCGACGATGACCGAGGAAGAAATGCGCCGCTTCGGCGTGACGCCCGCCGTTATCGAGGCCGTGACCACCGCCCGGACGGCAGGAAACTTCGCGCCCAAGGGCTAGGCCGCGCCTTTTCGGATGCGGATCGAGACGGGGGATTGTAGGTCGAGGCGATGACCCAGTCTCCCCGTCTCGGCACGCCCCTGTCGCCCACCGCCGTCCGCGTCATGCTGCTGGGCGGCGGCGAGCTCGGCAAGGAGGTCGTGATCGAGCTCCAGCGGCTGGGCGTGGAGACCGTCGTCGTCGATCGCTACGCCGACGCGCCCGCCATGCAGGTCGCGCACCGGTCGCACGTCGTGACCATGACGGACGCCGCCGCGCTCCGGGCCGTCATCGCCGCCGAGCGGCCCCATCTGATCGTGCCGGAGATCGAGGCCATCGCCACGGAAGTCCTGGTCGAGGTCGAGGCCACCGGGACCACCGTCATTCCGACAGCGCGCGCGACCCAGCTGACCATGAACCGCGAGGGAATCCGGCGGCTGGCCGCCGAAGAACTGGGCCTGCCGACCAGCCCCTATGCCTTCGCAGGCTCAGCCGCCGAACTGGCCGAGGCGGCGCACCGCATCGGCCTGCCGGTCTTCATCAAGCCGGTGATGTCCTCCTCCGGCAAGGGCCAGTCGATGATCGACGCGCTGGAGGACGCTGGCAACGCCTGGGCCTATGCCCAATCCGCAGGGCGGGTCGAGACGGCGCGCGTCATCGTGGAGGGCCGCATCGACTTCGACTTCGAGATCACCCTGCTGACCGTGCGGTCGCTGCGGGACGGTCAGATCATCACCGACTTCTGCGCGCCCATCGGCCACCGTCAGGTCCGGGGCGACTATGTCGAGAGCTGGCAGCCCCAGCCCATGACCCCGGCTGCCCTGGCTTCGGCCCAGGACATCGCCAGCCAGGTGACGGGCGCGCTCGGAGGCCTCGGCGTCTTCGGCGTGGAGCTGTTCGTGAAGGGCGATCAGGTCTGGTTTTCGGAGGTCTCGCCCCGCCCGCATGACACCGGCCTTGTGACACTGGCCACCCAGACCATGAGCGAGTTCGCACTGCACGCCCGCGCGATCCTCGGCCTGCCCGTCGACGTCAGCCAGCGCGAGATTGGAGCCAGCGCCGTGATCTATGGCGGCATGGAAGCGGCGGGAATCGCCTTCGAGGGCGTCGCCGAGGCTTTGTCGGTCCCGACCGCAGACCTCCGTCTGTTCGGCAAGCCCGAGGCGTTCGAGCGTCGCCGCATGGGCGTGGCCACGGCTCGCGGTGCTTCGGTGGAAGAAGCCCGCGAACGGGCGCGCGAGGCGGCCGGCAGGGTCCAAGCTGTTCGCGGCTGATCCAAGTCCCCGCTCATCCCGGCGAAAGCCGGGACCCAGTCCTTTTGCCAGGTACGGTGCACGGGTCAACGGTCAGAGGCCAGGAGGCGAGTGTCGTCGCCCAAAACACTGGGTCCCGGCTCTCGCCGGGATGAGCGGAAGGGGAAGGGCTCTAAAGCCCCTGCGCTATCGCCAACGTCGGCGCACCGGCAGCGGCTGCTCGGGCCAGTTCCTGCCGGTTCAGCGCCTCGAGCGCTGCGTCCAGCACCGGATCGCGGCCAGCGCGGCGATCCTCGACCGTGCGGGCCACCACGACGTCGGGGGCCACCCCCCGTTTCTCCAAACGCACCCCGCCTGAGGTGATGTAGTCGGCCCGGCTAAGCGTCAGCCGCCCGCCATCCGGCAAGACCGTGTCCTGAGAGATCAGCACCGACCCCGCCGTGTGCTCCCCCACCACCAGCGCCCGCCCGGCCTCCTGCAGGGCAGCAGGGGTCAGTTCGGCGGCGCTGCGGCTGGCGCTGTCGACCAGCACGGCCACATCGTGCGGGGCCGGTTCGCGGAGGTCGCCGCAGCCCGGCATGATCGTCAGCGTCACCGGGCGCCCATTGCGCGCCACACGGGTCGCCCAGGGCTGGCGGGCAGGCAGAAAGCAGGACAACGCCGCATCGGCCTCCAGGAGGAGCCCGCCCGGATTGCCCCGCAGATCAATGACCACGTCGGTCTCCACGGGGACGGCGGCGAGCTGTTCTCCCAGCCAGCGCCCGAGGCCTGCCTCGAACCCGTCCACCCTCAAGACAACGGCCCCCGCCCGGGACGTGTCGACCGTGAACGGCGGCAAGGGGTCCATCTCACGCGGGACCAGGGTCACCGTCCGCGTCTGGCCCGCCTCATCCAGGAAGGTGAGCAGGGTCGGTCGCCCGGCCTCAACGTCGAAATCCACGCCCCACGACTGGCCATCCACGGTCTGAAGCACCCAGCCGACCTCGATCCCGGCCTCCTCGGCGGGCGAACCGGGGCGAACCGCGTCGATACGCCAGGCGTCGGCGTCCAGCCGCGCCAGCATCACCCCCATCACGGCACGACGTGTCCGCGCCTGATCCTGACGACGCGCCTGGGCCGGCGAGATCGCTCCCGCGTGATCGTCGTCGAGCAGGTCGAGCATCTCGCCGAGCGCGCGATACAGAGCCCTGTCATCCGCAGCCGCGAGGGCCTGGGGCCGATAGGTCTCGCGCGCGGCGCGCCAATCCACACCGTGCAGGTTGGGATCGTAGTAGCGCCGCCGAACGGTGTCCCAGACGGTGTCGAACACCCGGGCGTTCATCCGCGTCCGCTCGCGGTCGGGTGACACGACGACCTGGGCCGCGGACGCTTGGGGTTCCCGCGCCGAAACCGGTGCCGCAAATACGACGAGCAACATCGCCGCCGCCGCGGCGGACAGGGTGTGCTTGACGAAAGGGCCGGCGGGGAGGCTCATCCCCGCCAGCCTAGAACGCGACGATCTCGTTACTCAAGTCACGAAACCGATGCGCGGCTGTCGCGCGTGTTTCAGATCACCGGTCAGTCCCCGCGACCCGATCCCGGACGTTCCCCGTCGCCGAGCGCTCCGTCGCGGTCCACGTCCATGCGCTGGAAGGCCTCGCGCAGCGGAGCCAGGAACTCGTCCTCGGTGACCCGCCCGTCGCCATTGGCGTCCATGTCACCATGGCCGTCCGGCCCGCCGAAGCGTCGGATTTCGACGCGGCGCTCGCCCGGTCCATTCCATTCCATGTCGCCGCCGGGCCCACCCCGGCGCATGACGAAGACCTCGCGGTCGCCGCCGCCCGGCCCGCCGTGGAACATCATGACGTCCCCTGGTCCGTGACCAGGGCCATGGCCGCCGCGACGCAGGGTGAAGGTGGAGACCCCGTCGCGGCTCTCGGCGTCTCCATGCCCGGAGCTCAGTTCCTCGGTCGACAGACGCCCGTCGTTGTTCGCATCCATGCGGTCGAAGGCGGTCGACAGGGGGGCGGTGAATTCCTCGCGGGTGACGAAGCCGTCCTGATCGGCATCGAGTCGACCCGGGCCATGGGGTCCGCCCATGGTGACGATCCGGACCTCGGAACGGGTCTCGACACGCGGCTCTGCGTCCTGGCCAACAGGCATGGCGGCGAGCGCCGCGATCAGGGCGATGGTGGAAATCGACATGAGGTCTCCTCGACGTTCTTGATTCCCCCTTTGGACCACGCCCGCCTTGCCGACGTGTTTCAACCTGACCAGCGATTGTTTCATGACTGAAATGACGCTGCGGTCTTCGCCAAGGCATAAAGGGTCTATGATCGAGCCGTCCGCCCGCATCCTCGTCGTCGACGACGACCCCGGCATCCGCGAAGTGCTGTGCGACTACCTGAGCCACCACGGCTATGTCGCCGTCGGCGCGGCCTCGGCCGACGACATGGACCGGGAACTCTCCGCCCGCCCGGTCGACCTGATCGTGCTCGATCTCATGATGCCGGGCGAGGACGGCCTGTCGGTCGTGCGGCGGCTGGGCGGAACGCCGCCCGTCGTCATGCTGTCGGCCATGGGAGAGGACACCGACCGCATCGTGGGGCTGGAGCTGGGGGCCGACGACTATCTGGCCAAGCCCTGCAATCCGCGCGAACTCCTGGCCCGGGTCCGCGCCGTGCTGCGCCGTCCGCGCGAGGACGAGGCTCCGGCGGGCGCCGCGCTCGACTTCGACGGCTGGCGACTGGATCTGGTGCGGCGCGAGCTGCGTCGACCCGACGGCCAGGCCGTGACGTTGTCGGCCGGCGAGTTCGGTCTGTTGCGCGCCTTCGCTGAGCGACCCGGCCGCATTCTGACCCGCGACCAGCTGCTGGAAGCCGCGCGTGGCTCCGACGCCGACGTCTTCGACCGCGCCATGGACGTCCAGATCAGCCGCCTGAGGAAGAAGCTCGACGACGGCTCGGGTCGGGAACTGATCGCCACGGTGCGCGGCGAGGGGTATCGCTTCGACGCCCGCGTCAAGAAGGGGGTCGTCCGCTGATGCGCCCCCTGGGATCCATGTCGGTGCTGGTCCAGGTGGCGCTGCTGGCTGTGTTCGCGGTCGTGGCGTCGCAGATTGTGGCCTTCGTCGTGGTCCTGACCGCCCCGCCGCCCCGCCCGGCGGGCTTCAATGTCGCCGCCGCCGCCGAAGCCCTGGCGGGTCGTCCGGCCGAGACCGCCGATGGCCGCGATCTGGTGCGGCGCCTGTCGCGCGACGCCCCGGAAGCGCCCAACACCGCCACGCCGATAGAGCGTGTGATCGCCGCCGCCATCGCCGAGCGCATGGGCCTGCCCGGCGACGCCGTCCGGGTCACCCTGGACCGGGAGGGGCCACCGCGCACTCTCATGTTCGAGCGCGAGCGACCGCCGCCGGTCGGCCCTCCGCGGGTCGAGGCCGATGCTCCGGCCGTCGTCGCCCGCTCGACCGAGAGCTTCGTCTTCACGCACCGGTCCGAGGTCACCAACCGTCCGCCCGAGGCGATCATGGCCCATGTCGAGGCCCTGATGGCGCGGCGGCGCGCCGAAGACGCAACCACGCCGTCCGACACCGTCCAGATCATCACCAGTGGCGACCGCCAGACCCGCTTCAGCGTCACCGCCGACCGCTTGACCTTCGCGCCCTTTTCGGCTTCGGCCCGTCTGTCCGACGGCCGCTGGGCCACCGTCGAGCCGCCGCGCGGCTGGATCGACCCGTGGCAGGCGCGGCTGCTCATCGCGCTGGGCATCACCGCCCTGATCCTGGCGCCCGTCGTCTGGCTGATGGCGCGCCGCCTGACCCGGCCCATCCGCGTCTTCGCCGAGGCCGCCGAGCGTCTGGGTGCCGACCCCGACGCCGAGCCCCTGACCCCGTCCGGTCCATCGGAGGTCCGCACCGCCATCTCGGCCTTCAACGACATGCAGGCCTCGATCCGCCAGCACATGCGCCAGCGGACCCAGACCATCGCCGCCATCGCCCACGACCTGCGCACGCCCCTGACCCGCCTGCGCTTTCGCGCCGAACAGGCCCCAGAGGCTCTGCGCGACCGCATGGCCACCGATGTCGAGGAAATGGACGCCCTGATCGGTCAGGCCATGGCCTTCGTGCGCGGCGAGCAGCAGGCCGAGCGCCATGAACCGCTGGACCTCGCCATCCTTGCCGCTGACTGCGTCCTGGGCTTCGCGGAAACGGGAGCCGCCGTCCGCTTTTCCGGCGACGCAGCCCTGCCTGTCCTCGGCGATCCGGCAGGACTGCGCCGGGCGCTGGCCAATCTGATCGACAATGCCCTCAAGTTCGCTGGAGAGACACAGGTGAACGCTACCCGATCAGACGGGCAGGCGATCATAACCGTGGCGGATCGTGGCCCCGGTCTATCGGACGCAGAGCTCGAAGCCGCCTTTGAACCCTTCCAGCGCGGCGAACGCTCACGAAGCCGCCAGACGGGAGGTGCCGGGCTGGGACTGACCGTGGCGCGGCAGGCCGCACGCGCGGCAGGCGGAGATGTGACCTTGGCGAACCGGCCAGGGGGCGGTCTGGTGGCCCGGCTGAGCCTGCCATTGCGAACCTAGTTCATGCGATCCGGCGGCCATCCACCGCGGCCAAGGCCAACGCTGGCCGGTTGGAAACGCCGACTCCCATGGATACCCGCGCCGTCAGCGGACCGATAGGCTCGCGCAACCGTTCCTGCTTCAAGACAGGCTGATAGAGACCTATGAGCCGGTCGGTTCGCCCATCTGACGTTCTCAGGGGCGCAATGACGATCTCCAACAGGCCACGCAACGGGTCGGCCTCAGCGACCATCACGACCGGTCGCGCCTCTCGAACCGCCTGACCTAAGGCTGCGTGAACCAGGGCGTGGCTGTCCGGCGCCCATAGGTCCAGCATGGCGACCCCTGCCATCCGCCGCCCGTGCAGCGCTTCGATCCATGCGCCGGCCAGGCGGAATGTCGCGCCCCGCGCCGTGCGATCGGCGCTGAAGAGTTGCGGCACCAGGGATCCGAAACGCATCGGCTCCAGATCGGCGCGCGCGGGCAATCCGCCCACTCTTGGCAGAGCGACCCAGCGCTCGATCAGGGTCTGCGTGCCGCTATGGAACACCTGGCGCACCTCCGCGCCGGTCCGCGCAAGCCTCGCGCCGCATCGTGAATCGCTCGGAAACGGAAACGAAAGACCTTTGCCGCCAGATGTCAGGCTGGATCGGCCCATGCGCGGGCCGCGTGATGCTTTTCGGGAGCCCAGCCCATGCGGGTGCGGATCAAGACATGGCTGCCGGCCGCATTGGGGGCCATCGCCTTCCTCGGCCTGGCCGGAGCCGCCTCGGCCCAGTGCGCGTCTGGATGCCAGCCACCACCTCCGCCCCCATCTTGCTGCCAACCGCCCCCGCCGCCTCCCCCGCCGCCACCGCCGCCGGGTTGCTGCGACCATCCCGACGGTCCGGACTATCCCGACGAGGACGGCGGCGATGTCAACGTGAACGTGAACGTCAACGTCAATGCGAACGCCAATGCCTCAGCGGCGGCCAGGGCCGGCATCAATGCCCGCGTCGGGGGCTACGGCAATCTGCGCCAGGGCGGTGGCGGTTCGGCCTATGTGAGCGTCGAACAACCCTATCCCACCGTCATCCAGGGCCTGACGGTCGAGGCCGGGGCCGTCGCCCGCATCGTGCGCGTGCCTTACGAGGCCCGCCGTCGCTGGGAAAAGCGCGTCGTCATCCAGGCCTTCTGCATCGACGACCGCGGGAGCCCACACCCCGCCTCTCAGGTCATCCCTGACCGCGACATCCACGACGGCTACGAAGGCGAGCTCTATCGCTGCATCGCCGGCACGCGCCTGCAGATCACCTGGGCCGAGTGGTTCGGCCACGTGTCCTTCGACAGGGGCGAGAGCTTCTATTGCCAGAAGGGCGAGGCCCTGTGGCGCGACCGCATGGGCTCGCTGACCTGCCGACCCCAGACACCCCAGCGGGAGTGCAACGAGCGCTCCCTGCTGCGCCGCTACGGTGCCGGCGTGAAGGTCGTCACCTGGGTCCGCGAGGAAATCTACACCGAGTACCGCGAGGAAACCATCATGGAACAGGGCGCGGCCATCACCGGGGCCAGCCTGATGCTGGATGGTGGCGTCGGCGGTCGGGTGTTCTAGCGCGGCGTCCAGAAAGCTGAATGGCGCACAACGGGCCGTTCAGCCTGCCAAAAGCGCCGCTCCCCTAGATGGAGACCGTCGGTCATCGCCGGCGATCCTGAGTAGACTTGGCCCCGGGGCATTCGCTCCGGGGCCATTTTTCCGTCTATTCCACGCTGGCGGCCACCACACCGGCGCGCCAGGCCCTGGACGGATCCAGGTAGCGCTGGGCCAGCGTCTGGATCGTGGCGGGCGTGACGGCCTCCAGATCGGCGATGTGGCCGGTGATCTCGGCCACGGCCGCCGGATCGGTGTCGACATCGGACAGCTGGCTCAGCCAGTACTCATTTCCGGCCTGGGCCCTGCGCAGACGCTCGACCTCGGGCGCGCGGGCCCGGGTGAGCTCGTCTTCGGTGATCGGCACGTCCCTCAGCGAGGCCGCGATGGCGGCCATTTCGGTGAAGAAGGTCGCGCGGTTCTCCGGCGTTACCTGGGCCGAGGCGAAGATCGAGCCATAGCCTTCGAACACGTCCGACGACGACGACCCGACGCTGGGCGAATAGGTGATCGCCAGTTCCTCGCGGATGCGCTCGATGACCCGCAGCTCCATGACGGCCGCGAGCAGGCCGAGCTGGCGCGCTTCGGTCCGGTCGCCGACAGAGTCGGTCGTCGGCCAGGCGATGTAGGCCATGGCCTGTTCGGCCGGCCCGAGGTGGGTCAGGCGCACCGGCTCGGGCGTGGCGGCCGGGAAGCGCAGGACCCGGGCCTCGGGGCTGGGCGTCGGTGCCGCCGGACGGGCCGGCAGGGCACCGAACGTGGAGCCGACCGCGGCGATGGCGTCCTGAACCGTCACGTCGCCAACGACGGTGACGTCGATCGGGCCCTGCGACAGGCCTGCGATCACGCCCGCCTTCAGCTGATCGTTCGTCCAGCCCGCGATCTCGGATGGGTTGGGGAAGGTCTGGCGTGCGTCGCCCGAGGCCAGGAGACCGGACGACTGGATGGCGAAAGCCCCCGCAGGGGTGGCCGACTGCTGGGCCACGATCTGGGGGAACAGGGCCTTGATCTGCTCGAACGGGGCAGGACGCAGGCCTGGATCGGTCAGATAAGCCGCCAGGACCTGCATCTGCAGGCTCAGGTCCGCCGGACGGGTCGTCCCCGACAGGCGATAGGCGTCGCCATCGAGCGCGAAGCCGGCCGAATAGATGCGTCCGGACAGGACACGGTTCAGCTCGTCCAGCGTCAGACGACCCAGACCGCCCGCTGTGAAGGTGAAACCGGCCAGGGACTGGGGATCAGGCGTCGTGGTCGACAGGCCCAGCTCGCCGATGCCGGTCTCGACGCTGACCAGGATCTGTTCGTCGCGGAAGTCGGTCGGCTTGACCGTCAGGCGCGTGCCGTTCGGGAAGGTGACGACGGTCGCGCCGATGTCGGCGATCTCGCGGACCTCGCTGGGCTGGGCGGCCTGGCCGAAGTCGGCGTAGGGCCACTCGAGCGCCGCGGCCTCGGCGCGCGCCGTCACCGGCACGGCCTGGGAGGCCTGCAGCATAGCGGTCACCGCCGCCTCGCCGCCCTCGATGGGCTCGGGCGTGACCACCAGAACCAGCGGTCCCTCGCCCTGGAAGGCCTCGCGCACGGCGGCGTTGACGGCGTCCGGCGTCAGGTTGGCGACCGTGGCATTGAAGATATCCAGGGTGGTCTGCGGATGGACGAAGACGCGGTTGTCATTGGTGGCCTGCAGCAGACCGTTGACCAGCGCCGGCGTCGTCCGCGTCGCGGCGGCGGCAACAGCGTTCTCTAGCGCGGTACGATTTTCGGTGATCTCGCGCTGAAGCTCGGCCTGGGTGACGCCGAACTGGACGATGCGGCGGGTCTCCTGCTCCATCGCCTCGATCGCGCGCTGGATGCCACCCGGATTGAAGCTGGCCGAGACCGAGCCGAGATCGAGACTGTTCACGATGGTCTGGGCCGAAGCGCCCGCGCCCACGAACGGCGGATTGTCGGCCCGCGCCAGTTCGCCAAAGCGGCGGTTCAGCACCGCGAGGCCCAGGCTCCGAACGATGCGCGACTGGCGCTCGGCAACGGTGTCAGGATCGCGGTCGGGCGCGCGGGTCCAGTTGATCTGGACCGAGGACTGGATACCCGGCTCGACCAGGATGCGGGTCTCGGCCTCGCGCGGGGCGACGGTGCCCAGATCGGGCTCCGGCCCATCGGGCGCGCTGGGCTCCCAGCTCTCGAAGGCCGCGCGGATCTTGCCTTCCATCACATCGACGTCGAAGTCGCCGACGGCCAGCATGGTCGCGCGACTGGGCCGGTAATAGGCCTCGTAGAAGGCGACGAAGCGGTCGCGCGGGGCGGTGCGGATGATCTCCAGATCGCCGATCGGGAACCGGTTGGCCAGGCGTTGGCCGGGGGCGAGCAGGGCCAGCTGGGCCTTGGCGCTGCGCAGCTGGGGCGTGTTGCGGGTGCGCTCCTCGCCGACGATGACGCCGCGCTCTTCGTCGATGGCCTGGGGATCCATCAGGGCCTCGGACACCTGCTCGCGCATGATGCGAAGCGCCGTGTCGACCGTCTCATCGTTCGTGCGGGGCAGTTCCAGCTGATAGAAGGTCTGGTCGAAGCCCGTCGCGGCGTTGGTATCGGCGCCGAACGCCAGGCCCAGCCGCTCCAGAATGCGCAGCAGCTCGTTCTCGGGAATGTTGGTCGTCCCGTTGAAGGCCATGTGCTCCATGAAGTGGGCCAGACCCAGCTGGGTCTCGTCCTCCATCAGCGAGCCGGCGTCGATGCGCAGGCGAAGCGACGCCTGTCCCGGCGGGGTGGCGTTCCTGAGGATCGCATAGCGCATGCCGTTGGGCAGGGTGCCGAAGCGCACATTGGCATCGGCGGGAATGTCGCTCGTCGTCTGCGGCCAGGGATCGGACGGCGCTTCCTGGGCCAGGGCGGGCATGGCGCTGGTGATCAGGGCAAGGCCCGAGGCGGCGGCGAGCAGCAGTCGGCGGGTCTTCAGCATGGTGGCTCCGGTCATGGGGCGAGGCGTGACGATGACCAGACGGCCCCCCGCTTGGTCGGGTCCGATCCTTAACGTCCCGTCATGAAGTGTAAAATGAACTTTACGTCAGGAATCGATCCGAAGCCCGGCCGCATACCGCTTCCAGTTTTGCACATAGTGCTCGGCCGAGGCCTCCAGCGCCGCGATCTGGCCGGGCTCCAGTTGGCGAACCACCTTGCCCGGCTGGCCCATGACGAGGCTGCCGTCGGGGATCACCTTGCCCTCGGTGATCAGGGTGTTGGCTCCGATCAGGCAGTTCTTCCCGATCTGCGCCCGGCCCAGCACCACCGCTCCGATGCCGATCAGGGTCCCGTCGCCGATCGTGCAGGAATGTAGCATGGCCATGTGCCCGACCGTGACGTTCGCCCCGATGATGAGAGGCTCGCCGGGGTCGGAATGCAGCACGCTACCGTCCTGGATGTTGGTGTTCTCGCCGATGACGATCGGATCGTTGTCGCCGCGTACCACCGCGCCGAACCAGATGCTGGCCCCCGACTTCAGCGTCACATCGCCGATCACCGTGGCGTTCGGCGCGATCCAGTATTCGCCGTCTGCCGGCAGCTGCGGTTTCTTGTCCGCCAGCGAATAGACTGTCATCAAACCCTCATCTGATCTGGAACGCTTTGGCGCTTTAAGCCTTCGTAAACCACGTTAGCATCAAGGTGTTGATGCGATTCGAGGCGGCCATTTCCGCCCCGGATCCGAAGCCGGATCAAGCCCGGTCCGGTCAGAGCCCAGGAGAGCGTGCGTGTCGCGTTCGGGTCTACGGCGGTCGTCTCCGCCGGATGTGGGATACATCTGCGACCCCGGACGCTGCGTCTTCGCCTTCCGCCACCTCCCCACCCTCGTTCGAGGCGATGCCATTCCGGCGTCGCCTTTTTTCATGCCTGGAGCCTGAAATGACCAAGCGCGCGGCCCTCAAGCGTCAAGCTCGTGAAGCGGGGGCCTTCGACGGCCCCGACTATGGCGCCCACGACGCCAAGGTCCGGCGGTTGCCGGTCTCGCAAGGCCGCGGGTGGTCGCCCCATCCCTCCAACGACGACCGCGACCAGGCCTACCTCAAGACGCTGAAGCCCAAATCCGAGGGCCAGGCCGAACTTCTGAACGCCGTCGACACCCACAACCTGACGCTCGCTCTCGGGCCCGCAGGCACCGGCAAGACCTATCTCGCCGTCGCCAAGGCGGTAGAGGCGCTGGAGGCCGGCAAGGTCGGCCGCATCGTGCTCTCCCGCCCCGCGGTGGAGGCGGGCGAATCCATCGGCTTCCTGCCCGGTGCCATGGAGGACAAGCTCGCCCCATACTTGCGCCCCCTCTACGACGCCCTGTCGGACCGGCTGTCGATGAAGCGGGTCGGCGCCCTGATGGCCGAGGGCCTGATCGAGATCGCCCCCATCGGCTATATGCGCGGCCGCACCCTGAACAACGCCTTCGTGGTGGTCGACGAGGCGCAGAACTGCACCTACACCCAGCTGAAGATGCTGCTGACGCGGCTGGGGTGGCACTCGACGATGGTCGTCACCGGCGACCCCCATCAGTCGGACTTGCTGCCGGGCGTCTCGGGCCTGGCCGACATCGCGTCCAAGCTGGAGGCGGTGCCGGAGATCGCCGTGGTGCGCCTGGCCGAGCAGGACATCGTGCGCCACCCGCTGGTGGCGAGCATGATCGGGGTGCTTTGATCCGGACGGTCAGAACGGGCCGAACCCAGACGCCCCGGAGCAGCATCGAGTTCGAACGCGACGTCCCAGGCTGACGCGAACCTTTCTCGTCGCTGACCTGTTCGATCCGGCCAGTGAACGCCGAGCTATCCGATTTTGCAATGACAGAGCGCTTTGACTTTCAAAGTTCTTCGTGTACTTCATTGCCAGCTGGTCGCTATCGGCGAGACCCGGCCGGGGGCCGGTGACCGGAGGATTCACGATGACCGATTATTTAGCCATGTCGCTCGCCGACGCCCGGCGGGAGTACCTGGCGACAACCACTACAGCCATGCCGATCGGAGGCTTCATCGCCTGGAGCGCGCTCACGGCGGCCGCCTACTATCTGGGAGAGGCGCTCCCGAGCTTCGCCCCGTTCATTGCGGCGGCGGTGCCGTTCCCTCTCGCTCTCCTGATCGACAAGCTCAGGGGCAGGCCTGGCATACGACCTGAGAGCCGGCGCAACCCCATCACGCAGTTGTTCATGCGGTTCATCACCGTGGTCGCCCTTCTCATACCGTTCGTCGTGATCGCCGCCCAAGAGGCCGTCAACATGGACCTGCTCATCCTCGGCCTGGCCATTCTCGCGGGGCTTGTTTGGGTGCCGCACGGTTGGGGAGCGAACGATCCTGCCGGCTTCGTCCACTTCGTGATGAGGGCCGCACTTTGCTATTCCGCCTATCTGTTCGCACCCGAGCCGGTGCGCGGTGCGGCCATAGCCGGTGCGGCGGCCCTGACCTACGTCTACGCCATCGTCGCGATGAAGAGGCCTCGGCGCGCTTGACCCGTGAACCGCAGTCCGCGCCTTGAGCCCAGCATCGACCTCAATGCTGATAGTCAGCGCCTGAACCGGATATCCGCAGGAAGGCCAATCTCTGGCCCCGCAGAGATCCCGAAAGATTGGCGACCCCGGCAGAGCAGCACTTTATTGGCCAAGTCAATGGGTTGGCGGTGTCTAACCCTGCGGGATTTAGTCCCGCAGGGGCTGGCGAGCATGGCCAGTGTCTAACCGGCTTCTCTCCCGAGAGCGGACACTGCGAGTGACCGGTCGCGACCCGTTGCGAACATAAACGGACATAGAGACACCTCCCTCAGCGAGAAGTTGGGAAGTGTAGATCAATGAACGCGTCTATCTCGGGTTGCCGGACGGAAACCGGGATTTCATGACCGTAATCCTCATAAATCACAGCCTTCGCCGCCACGCCGTGAGCATTAAGCGTGTAAGCAAGACGGCGAGCTTGGTTGGGGTCGGTGCGGTCGTCTTTAGCCCCGTTCAAGATCAAAGCAGCGGCTTTCACTCTCGACGCCTGCGGAAGCAGAGATCGGGACCGCAGCGCATCAGAATCGCCGCCCGTCTGCCGCATGGCCGCTGCCCGAACCGCTGAAGCGCCGGCAGTCGCCGGACGGTTCAGGAACGCGGGCAAGTCGAACAGACCCGAGATAAGCACAACGCCATCGATCCCAGGATCATCAGCGGCCATCAGGCCGGCTGTGACAGCACCAAGGCTCACGCCCTGGAGCAGCACGCGATCAGGCTCGGCCAAGCCGTCTGCTTCGAGCTTTATGAGAACAGCGGTGACGGCTTGTTGTGTATACGGCCCGGCGAAATCCCTTGGCCCGTCCGAACCGCCGTAACCTGGTAAGGAGACCGCTACGGACAAATAGCCTTGGCTTGCGTATCGGTCGAGAACGCCCCAGTCGGCGAATGCCTGTCCCCCAAGTGTGGAAACGCCGTTCTGGTGACCATGCAGAAAAACTATCGTTGGCCAAGGGCCCGAACCAGCAGGTTGCCTGCTGAAATATTCCACACTCGCTGAAAGCTTCGCAGGGTGCGGGATGAGATGGCTATTGGCGCGCGATGGCCCGCTGCATGCTGTCAGAAATAACACGACCGCAATGAAGAAGTGAGGGGACACAGCAGCCTCCGTCGAGCGATGAAGCAGTTGATCACCGGACTGCATTCGCAACAAGGCGCGAATGCGGGACGATGTCATCGGGGCAACCCGTCCCAACCCTAGGTCCGCCAACCACCCAACTCGGACGTTTGCTGGCAGACCAATTCTGGACGTCGAGGAACATTGGCGAACCTCGGTTAGACAGCCGAACCATAAGCCTTTGTTTTAAAAGATTTATGTTGGAACACTGGCGACCCCGGCAGGACTCCAACCTGCGACCTCGGCTTTAGGAAAGCCTTGCTCTATGCAGCTGAGCTACGGGGCCGTCGGGGCTCCCCTAGCCGGTCGCGCGTGCGCCGAAAAGCCGTCCGGCGAAATCGCCGCCCAGGCCGCCTTCGCCGTTGTGGTTAATCCCGCTTAAGATACAATATCTTGGGGTGAACAGATCACGAATCGGGCCGTGTCGGTGATTCGGTCCTGATTCGTTTCGCCCCTGTTCCGCAGGTCCGCCCGCTCGCGTTAAGCCTCGTCGTCAGGAGCCGCGTCATGAGCCCCCAGACCCTGTTCAGCGTCGCTAACGCCGTCGCCCTGGTCGGCTGGATCATCCTGGCGCTGGCCCCGATCCGCCGCCCGCTCGCCCTCGCGGCGGCGCGGTTCATCGGCGTGGCGCTTGCCGTGACCTACACGGTGCTGCTGGGCGGGGTGATCCTGACCCTGGGCGAGGCGGGGCGAGAGTTGGACTTCTCCTCGCTGGAGGGCGTCACCCGCGCCTTCGCACAGCCCGAGGGCGTTCTGGTCGGCTGGGTTCACTACCTGGCCTTCGACCTGTGGGTCGGGGCCTGGGCGACCGAGGACGCGGGCAAGCGCGGCCTGCCCCACTGGGCGCTGCTGCCCTGTCTGTTCTTCATCCTGATGGCCGGGCCGTTCGGCCTGCTGCTGTATCTGGCGGCCCGGACCGCGTTGACCCGCCGCATCGCCGACTGATCCGCCACGCTTGCCGACCCTCCGGCGAGACGCCACCTTGGCCTCATCATGAGCGACCGCCCGACCGGCCAGGCTCCCTCGCGCGTCGTCGCGGTGCTGGGGCCGACCAACACCGGCAAGACCCATCTGGCGGTCGAGCGGATGCTGGGCCACGCCTCCGGCATGATCGGCCTGCCGCTGCGGCTGCTGGCCCGCGAGGTCTATGAGCGCATCGTCCGCGCGCGGGGCCAGAACTCGGTCGCCCTGATCACGGGCGAGGAAAAGATCATCCCGCCCCGGCCCGTCTATTTCGTCTGCACGGTCGAGGCCATGCCGATGGAACGGGACGTCGAGTTCCTGGCCGTCGACGAGATCCAGCTGGCCGCCGACCCCGAGCGCGGCCATGTCTTCACCAGCCGCCTGCTGCACGCCCGCGGTCGGTTCGAGACCATGTTCCTGGGCGCGGGCACCATGGCCCCGCTGATCCGCCGCCTGATCCCGGACGTCGAGATCGTCAGCCGCGAACGCCTGTCCAGCCTGACCTACGCGGGCTCCAAGAAACTGACCCGCCTGCCCCGCCGCTCGGCCATCGTCGCCTTCTCGACGGAACAGGTCTACGCCATCGCCGAGCTGATCCGCCGCCAGAGGGGCGGCGCCGCCGTCGTCATGGGCAGCCTGTCGCCCCGCACCCGCAACGCCCAGGTCGCCCTGTTCCAGTCCGGCGAGGTCGACTTCCTGGTCGCCACCGACGCCATAGGCATGGGCCTGAACATGGACGTCGACCATGTCGCCTTCGCGGGCCTGAGGAAGTTCGACGGCCGCCGCACCCGCTGGCTCCACGCCCACGAGATCGCCCAGATCGCGGGGCGCGCCGGCCGCCACATCCGCGACGGCACCTTCGGCGTCACGGGCGAGGCCGAGGAGCTGGACGAGGACCTGGTCGGCCAGGTCGTCGACCACCGCTTCGACCCGGTCCAGGCCATCGAGTGGCGCAACGCCCGCCTCGACTTCGACACCCTGCCCGACCTGCTCCGCTCCCTGACCCAGACGCCGGGCGTCAACGGCCTGAAGCTGACGGGCCAGGCGCTCGACGAGACCCTGCTGCGCCGCGCCCTGCTGGACGACGACATCAAGCGCATCGGCCGCTCGCGCGGGACGATCATGCGGCTGTGGGAGGCGTGCCAGCTTCCCGACTTTCAGAAGACGACGCTGGACGAGCACGCCCGCTTGTCGCGCGACGTCTTCCGCGCCCTGACCAGCTCACGCGGCCGTCTGACCGACGACTGGTTCGCCCCCCGCTTCGCCGAGGTCGACCGCGACGACGGCCAGATCGACCAGCTCTCGGCCCGGCTCGCGGGCGTGCGCACCTTGTCCTACATCGCCAACCGGCCCGACTGGGTCGCCGACGCCAAGGCCTGGCGCGAGCGGACCCGGGCGCTTGAGGACCGCCTGTCCGACGTGCTGCACGAGCGCCTGACCGCCCGCTTCGTCGACCGCAAGACCACCGCCCTGATGCGCTCGCTGCATGACCGCGAGGCGACGCTCGCCGAGGTCGCAGGCGACGGCGTCGTCAGCGTCGACGGCGAGGCCGTCGGCCATCTCGAGGGCGTCCGCTTCGCCCCGTCGGCCGGAGGCTCGGCCCTGGCCGACCGCACACTGAAAGCCGCCGCCCTGCGCGCCGTCGGCCCCGAGATCGCGCGCCGCCTGGGCCGCCTCGCCGCCGACGCCGACGCGGCCTTCGCCGTCACGCCTGAGGGCGACGTCCTGTGGCAGGGGGCGCTCGCGGCCCGCATTACCGGCGGCGATCCTTTCACCCCGCGCGTCCGCCTGATCGGGGACCTTGGCCCCCAGGCCGCCCGCGACCGCGCCCAGCGCCGCATCGAGGCCTTCCTGTCGTCGGAGGCCGGGCGGGCGCTCCGCGACCTCCGCCGCCTCCGGACAGCCATCGAGAACGGAACCCTGACCGGCCTGCCGCGCGGCCTCGCCTTCCGCCTGATCGAGGCCGGGGGCGTGCTCGACCGCCGCGATGTCGAGCGCGATCTCGCCGCCATCAGCCAGTCCGAGCGCCGTACGCTCAAGACCTTCGCCGTCCGCGTCGGCAATCACTCCGTCTGGCTGCCCGGCGCGCTCAAGCCCCGTGCCCGCGCCTTGGCCCAGGCCTTCGCCGGCCCGCCCCTCGCGCTGCGCGAGACCGGCCTCAGCCTCCTTCCCGAGCCGCCCCCCGGCCCGCGCGCCCTGTCCGCCCAGGGCCTTCGCGCCGTCGGCCGCTTCGCCATTCCCGTCGAGACCCTGGAACGCCTCGCAGAGTTCAAGCGCGAGGCCGCAAAGGCCGACCTGTCCGACGCGGCGCTGGCCGAGCTCGGCTGGTCCGCCGCCGAGCTCAAGACTGTGCTCGCCGCGCTCCGCACCCCCCGCGCCCAGCAGCCCGACCGCCCCGACAAGCCTGCCCGCCCAGTCAAGGACTCACCCTTCGCTGCGCTGGCCGCCTTGACCGCCCCGCCCACGCCGGTCAGGCGAAAGCGCCCGCGCCGCAAAGCCACGAAGTGACTTTTCTTTTCCGCTCATCCCCGCGAAAGCGGGGACCTAGTGCTTGAGTGAGGCAGGGGCGTATGGGATCGCCGGCGAGGACAGCGGATTGGCGCCGGTCACCCAAAGCACTGGGTCCCCGCTTTCGCGGGGATGAGCGGAGATGAGTGAGCCGGGGGCAAGCCCCATGCGGGCCTTCTACAATCTGCTGGCCAACAACGCCGTCGCGGGCGTGGTCAACTTCACGGTCTGGTTCGCCATCACCTTCTGGGTGTTCCTGGAGACCCGCTCGGTTTTCGCCACCGGCATGATCGCGGGGGTCTTCCTTGTCCTGACGGCGGGCTTCGCCGTCTGGTTCGGCAGCCTGGTCGATCACTATCCCAAGACCCGCGTCATGCTGGGCTCGAGCCTGGCGTCGCTCGCGCTCTACGCCGCCTCGTTCGCCCTGCTCCTCGTCACGCCCGAGACCGCCTTCCGCGACGTGGCCCGGCCGCAACTGTGGATCCTGATCGGCCTGGTCATGCTCGGCGTCATCGCCGGCAACGTCCGCAACATCGCCCTGCCCACGCTCGTCACCCTGCTGGTCCCAGAAGACCGCCGCGACAAGGCCAACGGCCTGGTCGGCATGGCCACCGGCATCGGCTTTCTGACCACCTCGGTCATCTCCGGCCTGCTGGTCGCCTGGGCCGGCATGATCGGAGCGCTCGGCGTCGCCCTCGGTCTGACGGTGCTGGTCATCCTGCATCTGCTGACCGTCCGCGTGCCCGCCCACGCCCAGACCGCGGCTTCGAGCGGCGACGGCGCAGCGGACCCCGACGCCAAACCCGACCGCCGCGTCGACCTGAAGGGCACGCTCAAGGTCGTCTTCGCCGTGCCGGGCCTGTTCGCCCTGATCCTGTTCGCCGCCTTCAACAACTTCCTGGGCGGCGTCTTCATGGCCCTGATGGACGCCTATGGCCTGTCGCTGATGCCGGTCCAGGCCTGGGGCTTCCTGTGGGCGGCGATTTCTGTGTCCTTCATCGTTTCCGGTATTGTCATTGCAAAGGTCGGGCTCGGCCCAAAGCCCCTGCGCACCCTCCTGATCGTCAACCTGATCATGTGGAGCGTGGCCAGCGTCTTCACGCTCCAGACCTCCATCCCGCTGCTGGCGGTCGGCTGCGCCATCTGGATGTTCCTGGGCCCCTGGGCCGAGGCCGCCGAACAGACCACGCTCCAGAAGGTCGTCCCCCATGAGCGCCAGGGCCGCGTCTTCGGCTTCGCCCAGTCGGTGGAGCAGTCGGCCTCGCCGCTGACCGCCTTCCTCATCGGTCCCCTGACCCAGTTCATCGTCATCCCCTTCATGACCGACGGCGCTGGCGCGCGGACGATAGGAACATGGTTCGGCACGGGCGCGGACCGAGGCATGGCGCTGGTCTTCACCGTCGCTGGTCTTTGCGGCGTGGTCCTGACGATCTTGGCCTTCAACTCGCGCGCCTACCGCCGTCTGTCAGCCGCCTACGCGGACAGCCCGGCGCCGGATACGACCCCGGCATGACCACAGAGGCCTGCCGCATCGACGTCTGGCTGTGGCGCGCGAGATTCGCCAAGACCCGCTCGCTGGCCGCCGCCTTCATCGAGACCGGAGCCGTCCGCCTGACCCACAACGGCCTGCAGACCCGCCTCGACAAGGCCAGCCGATCCGTCCATGTCGGCGACGACGTGGTGTTCGTCCGCGACGGTCGGCTGGTAGCGGTTCGGGTGCTTCAGGTAGGCGAGAGACGCGGGCCTCCGGCCGAGGCCCGCGCCCTTTATGCCATGCTCGGAAACGACGGCTCCGAGATCGCGCAGGATCAGTCCTCGTCGTCGTCCGACGCCGCCGGGACCGCGCGATCCTCGGGATAGGTCGGCGAGTTCCGCTCCAGCCACTCGATGAAGGCGTTGAAGCTGGGTTCGAACAGCACGCCGTCCAGGCCGGCCCAGTTCGTCACCCCGTGATCGATCTTGTAGAGCTCCCGCGCGGTCGACGGATCATAGACCGTCATGACCATGTCGACCTGATAGCCGGCGCCGGCTGTCAGGTTGAAGTCGGCCACGAGGAACGGCCCCCAGGCGCGCGAGGCCTGGGCCAGACCCGCGAAGCCGGTCGTGCCGCTGACCCCGTCGGCCTTGCCCGCCTGGACCAGCATGCGTTCGAACTCGTCGGGCCGCACGACCTGCTGGAAGAAGCCGATGTTCTCCATCGACTCCTCGAAATACTCTTCATACTGCGTCAGGGTGCCGAGGTTGGTCCGCACCAGCAGCAGCCGCCGGTTGTCGTTGACCGGGAAGGCCTCGTCGACCTTGATCGCCTCGGGCGGAAGAACTTGGCTGATCGGAAAGCGACCCGTGGTCGCATCGAGCGTCGTGGCCTCGAAGGTCGAGGAACAGCCGGCGGCCCCCAGAGTGGCGACGGCAAGCGCGAGCGCCGCGGCGCCCGAACGAAAACGATACATGAACAGAACTCCCCCGCGACTCGCCTCCCGGTCGCGCGCGATCCCTACCAACGCGGGAAACTGCGGTAAAGCCGGGCGAGGCGCGTCCCCAACGACGTTGACAGGTTCCGCCGCCCCCGCCATGTCGGCGCGTCGCCCGCCGTCATCCAAGGCCGCCTTTTCTGCAATGACCTATATCGTCACCGACGCCTGCGTACGCTGCAAGTTCATGGACTGCGTCGAGGTCTGCCCCGTCGACTGCTTCTACGAGGGCGAGAACTTCCTGGTCATCGCGCCCGACGAATGCATCGACTGCGGCGTCTGCGAGCCGGAATGCCCCGTCGACGCCATCAAGCCCGACACCGAGGACGAGCCCGACGGCAAGTGGCTCCAGGTCAACGCCCAGTACGCCCGCGTCTGGCCCAACATCACCGTCAAGGGCACGCCGCCCGCCGACCGCGAGCAGTACGAGCGCGAGACCGGCAAGTTCGAAAAATACTTCTCCGAGAAGCCCGGCAAGGGCTCCTGATCCGGCCGCCTCGGCCCGGGGTCGGAATTTCGGCCCGAGTCACCGCTCGCGCGCTGACGTTTTGAAATTCCGCATTTTTGTGATATGTTCCTCACATTGGGTCGGGCGGTCTGCGTTTTCTACGCGCCGCCCGCGTTTGCGACAGAACCCTGTCCATGAAGACGGGGTCGGCCAGAGGTTGGGTGATCCGTTTCCGCGTTTGACTGATTGATCTTGGGCATCGGCGATCCATCGTCGCCGGGCTCCGAGCGCAATTGTCGTCGCGCCTTCGCCTCACCCTTTCCCTGAGTCCGGGAAAGGAATGACATGACGAACAAGACCGGTCTGGAATTCAAGGTTGGCGACGCCGTCGTCTATCCGGCGCACGGCGTCGGCAAGGTCGCGGCCATCGAGACCCAGGAAGTCGCGGGCATGTCGCTGGAGGTCTACGTCGTGACCTTCGACCACGAGAAGATGACCCTGCGCGTCCCGACCAAGAAGGCCAAGACCGCCGGCCTGCGCACCCTGGCCGCCGAGGACACCGTGTCCAAGGCCCTGACGGTGCTCAAGGGCCGCGCCCGCATCAAGCGCACCATGTGGTCGCGTCGCGCCCAGGAATACGAAGCCAAGATCAACTCCGGCGACCTGATCTCGATCGCCGAGGTCGTCCGCGACCTGCACCGCGCCGAAACCCAGCCGGAACAGTCCTATTCGGAGCGCCAGCTCTATGAATCGGCGCTGGACCGCATGGCCCGCGAGGTGGCCGCTGCCAACCGCATCGACAAGGACGCCGCCGTCGCCCTGCTCGGCAAGTCCCTCAGCGCCAAGAAGGCCAACCAGCCGGTGGCCGAAGAGGCCGAGGAAGCCGAAGCGGCCTGATCGGGTCGGCGATACTGAAATGACGAAGGCCCTGGAGCAATCCGGGGCCTTTTTCTTTCTTTCGTCATTCCGGGCGGAGGCGCGCTTGCGCCGCAGACCCGGAACAAGGTGGCGCCGGAGCGAAGCGCAGGCGAAGTGCGTCAGCCCACTCGTGTGTGACAGCTTCGCGCTATCGCGCGCCGCCTTGTTCCGGGTCTTCGCTGCGCTTCGCCCGGAATGACGAAAGTCAGAAATACTCCGCGTTCGCCGGGCACTGGGCCGAGATCCGCCGCGCGGTGATGCTCGCCGGCAGATACGGCGTGCCGCGCGCCAGCTGCGCCCCGCCGCTGAACCGGAACGACTCGGAATCATATGTCCCACGCAGCCGCACGTTCACCCGCCGGCCGCGCCGGTCGGTGCAGGTGCCTTCGAACCGCGTGCGGCCATTGCCGACCTCGCGCACCGGATAGGTGCACTGCCAGCGCCGCGTCGACAGGCCGCCGAAGAAGCGATTGATCTCGCTGGGCCGCACGCACTTCTGCTCGGTGTCACGGATGCCCACCGCGCTCGTGGTGTATTCCCAGTAGCCCGGCAGCACCTCGGTCGCCGAAGCCTGGGCCTGGGGCGAGGACGCCGGCGCGGCCAGCAAGGCCGCGCCCGCGATCGCCGGGGCAGCGACGGCGAGGGTGCGGATCAGAAGGTTCGGCATGGTCATGGTGGTCTCATTTCCCCGGAACATCCGGTCAGTCTAGGCAATGAAACACGGCGATTGAACGACGCATGAACCGGATCGCGCGCGAGGCGACGAAGCCTTGACGGCGGCGAGCCCGTTGCCCTATACGGCCCCCTCTCGCGCGGAGGGCGTCCTTCCGCGCGCTTTCGTTTCTTGCGCCCCGGTTCGGCGGCGCCTGCCTCTAAGGATCTGACGATGTCTCGTCGTTGCGAACTCACCGGCGTCGGCCCGATGGTCGGCCACTCGGTCAGCCACTCGAACATCAAGACCAAGCGCCGCTTCCTGCCGTCGCTGAAGAAGGTCAAGGTGACGTCCGAGGCTCTGGGCCAGACCTTCTCCCTGCGGATCTCGAACGCTGCGCTGCGCACGCTCGACTTCAAGGGCGGGCTGGATCCCTTCATCGTCAAGGCTAATGACGAGCAGCTGTCCCTGACCGCCCAGCGCATCAAGCGCCAGGTCAAGGCCAAGCTGGCCGAACAGGCCGCCTGAGCCTTCGGCGACAACCCGATTTGCGAAAAGGCCGGTGGAAACGCCGGCCTTTTTCCTTGGGCGATCGGCCTCGTCCGGTCTTGACCGCAGCGACTGGCCGTCGTCGTCTCACGCCATGTCGATCCTCGCTGCCGCCTTCGCCGCCCTGCTCGTCGCCACGCCCGTCGCGGCCCAGGACGCGGCCCGTGATTCCGCCGTCGCCACGCTCCAGAGCGGGCGGCCCCTGGCGCCCGAACAGGCGGCCGTGACGCTCGATATCGCCGACCTCGCCATCAAGGTCCTGCCCGAGACCCGGTCCATAGATGCTGTCGCGACCCTCAACTTCACCGCCAACGGCCCTGTCGAGCGGCTGATCGTGGATCTGGACGAGCGCTTCACCATCACCGAGGTCGCCGTCGACGGCGTCACCCTGTCGGCCGATGACGGCTGGGGTCAGTCTGACGGTCGGCTTTGGGCTCGACTCCCGGCGACCTTGGCTGTCGGCGGCTCCGCCACCCTGCGTGTCGCCTATTCCGGTCGGCCGAGGGTGGCCCCCAACCCACCGTGGGACGGTGGCTTCGTCTGGGCAACCGCGCCGACGGGCGAACCCTGGATCGCCACCGCCGTTCAGGGCGAGGGCTGCGACCTGTTCTGGCCGTGCATCGATTCCAGCCTGTCAGAGCCCGGCCGCGTCGATCTGCACATCACCGTTCCGTCCAACCTGTCCGCGCCGTCGAATGGCCGCTTTCTGGGCACGGTCGATCATGGTGACGGCTGGACCACCTGGAACTGGTCGGCGCGCGACATCAATCCCTATGCCGTGGCGCTGAACATCGGTCCCTATGAGAAGGTCGAGGCGACCTATCAGAGCCGGTTCGGCAACAGCTTCCCGATGGAATACTGGCACCTGAGGTCCGACGACCCGGCCAAGGTCGCGGGCCTGTTCGCCCAGTTCCGGCCGATGATGGACTTCTTCGAGGCGACCATCGGCCCCTATCCGTTCGCCGACGAGAAGATGGGCGTGGTCGAGACCCCGCACCTGGGCATGGAACACCAGACCATCAACGCCTACGGCAACGGCTACCGGATCGACCTGCGCGGCTACGACTGGTTGCTCCAGCACGAGCTGGCCCACGAGTGGTTCGGCAACCAGATGACCCATGCCAACATCGACGACTTCTGGCTGCACGAGGGCCTGGGCACCTATATGCAGCCGCTGTATGCGCGCTGGCTGCACGGCGACCGCTACATGCAGATCGAGCTGGGCGAGCTGCACGCCAGTCTGGCCAACATCTTCCCGATCGTGCGGGACGAGGAGCTCGTGGGGAGCGCTTATCTCAGCGGCCAGGGTGCCGGCAACGACATCTATTTCAAGGGCGCGCTCGTCGCCCACACCCTGCGAATGCTGATCGGCGACGAGGCGTTCTTCCGCTCGCTGAGGGTCCTGATCTATGGCCACCCGGACCCGCAACCCGGCAGCTTCACCACCATGCGCCGCTCGACGCGCGACTTCGTCCGAATCGTCGAGGCCGAGACAGGCCAGGAGCTGAGCTGGTTCTTCGAGGCCTATCTGCTCAACGGCGATCTGCCGGTTCTGAACCAGAGCCGCGAGGGCGACCGGTTGACCCTGTCATGGCAAGTCTCCGGCTACAGCGCCGGCGTGCCCTTCCGCATGCCGGTCGAGGTCGAGATCGACGGCGTCGTGACGACCGTCCCGATGACCGACGGCCGGGGCGAGATCAGCGTCCCCGCAAACGCCTCCGTCCTGATCGATCCGGAGAACAAGGTGCTCAGGCGGCTAGATCTGATCGAGACCTACAGGGCCTCACGCACCCGCCCGAACTGAGCGATCAGGCCGCCCGCGCCGTCTCGTCCTCGGCCACGGCCGTGATCGACTGACGCACCCACTCGCAGGTCCCCTGCGTCGACAGGAAGGCGATGTCGGCCGCATCCCGCCCGCAGGCGATCCGCACCAGCCCCTCGATCGGCGCCAGCCGCGTCGGATCGACCAGCCACCATCCGTTCGACAGCCACACCTCGAAGATGGCGTGGAAATCCGGCGGGTTCAGCTGATCGGCATAGGCGCTGACCGCTCGCGCCGGAATGCCCGACGCCCGGCAGAGCGTGATCCCCAGATGGGTGAAGTCCCGGCACACGCCCGCCCGGTCGATGAAGGTGCGCGCCGCCGTCGTCTCGCTGTCGGACACGCCGCGCTCATAGTCGATGTTCTCGGCAATCCAGTCCAGGATGGCCAGCACCCGCTCCCCGCCCTCGGTCCCGCCGAACTGGCGCTCGACGAACCGCCCGAACTGGTCAGATGGGCAATAGCGGCTGGGCCATAGATAGGTCAGGACGTCGGCCGGCAGATCGTTCCAGTCCTGCTGCGTCGCGCCCGGCGGCAGGCCCATCAGGCGGCCGTTGTCGACCAGGGCCTCGTAGTGGACCGCCACCTCGCCAGACAGTCGCGCCCTGAGCGTCCGTGCGCCAAAGTCCGCGTCGACGTCTTCGTGAAAGCTCCGCTCGGGCGTCACCGTCAGCTGCTCGTGCAGGATTTCCTGCCCCGGCCAGCGCGCCGCATGGATCTTGTAGATCGCATCCGTCGGCGGATCGAAGCGATAGACCAGCTCGGCGCGAACGCGGATCTTCATGGATGGCCTTAGGATGGAGGGCTCCACGGCAACGCCGCCGCTTGGGCCGTCGTTCCGGAGGCGGTCGTCTAGCAGTTTTCACGGTCGTTGAAAGAGCGTTGGGTGCCGCGGCCCGCGGGTCCCTGTCTCACCGCCACAGCCACTGGGCGGCGGCCGTGTAAAGGGCGATCCCGGCCAGCAGGTTGAAGGGAAAGGTGATGGCCAGCGACGCCGTCACGAAGACGCCGGGATCGGCCTTGGGGGCCGCCACCCGCATGGCGGCGGGCACGGCGATGTAGGAGGCCGATCCCGCCAGCACCGCCAGCAGGGCCGCATCGCCGACGCCCAGCCCGGCCGCCTTCGCCAGGCCCAGGGCGATCGCGGCCGATACGACCGGAAACAGCAGGGCGAAGACGACGATCCGCGCGCTCAACTTCTTCGCGCCGTTCATGAGACCGCGCGCCGCGATCAGGCCGAGGTCGAGCAGGAAGAAGCACAGGGCACCCTGGAACAGAGGCCCGACGAACAGCTCGAGCCGCTCGTACCCCGCCTGACCCGAGATCGCCCCCACCGCGAACCCGCCCAGCAGCATCATGGAGGCCGCGCCGACCAGCACCTCACGCAGCACCACGCCCCGGTCGACAGGCTTGTCGGCCCCCGCCCCGCCCATCAGGATCAGGGCGGTCAGGATCGCCGGCGTCTCCATCAGCGCCAGCACGGCGGCCATGTAGCCCCCGGCGTCCAGCCCGATCGTCGCCAGATGCTGTTGTCCCGCCGCGAACGTCACCACCGACACCGACCCATAGGCGCCGGCGACGGCGCAGATCGTGGCCTTGTCCAGCTTCTTCGAGCCCCTGAGCCACAGCCAGACCAGCAGCGGCATGAGCGCGCTCATGGCCACGCCGATGGCCCCGGCCGTCAGGAAGTCGCCGTTGAGCCCGGCCGCGCGGGCCTCGACCCCGCCTTTGAAGCCGATCGCCATCATCAGATAGAGCGACAGCGCCTTGGTCACGGGCTCCGGGATCGCCAGGTCCGAGCGCAAGAAGGCGGCCAGAGCCCCGACGAAGAAGAACAGGATGGCGGGCGAGGTGAGCAGCGCCAGGCTGGCGGAAAGATCGGGCATAGGCAGGGTTCCGGCGAGAGGCGGCGCCGTGTGCCCGCCCGAGCTTGACCATTCCAGTTTATTGACCTGATACACGTCATAACGGATGCTCATGACATGAGCAGCCGTCCTCTCGACCTCGATATCGACCTCCTGCGCACCTTCGTGACGGTGGTGGAGACGCGCAGCTTCACCCGCGCGGCCGCCCTGCTGAACCGGACCCAGCCCGCCATCAGCCTGCAGATCCGACGGCTGGAGACCCAGCTCGGCTCGCCCCTGATCGACCGAACAGGCCGCTCCGTGGCCTTGACGACCGAAGGCGCGGCCCTCCTGCCCCAGGCCCGCCGCCTGCTGCGTCTGAACGATGAGATTGTGGCGACGCTGGGCGAAGGCGATCTGGAGGGCGAGGTCCGCTTCGGCGCGCCCGAGGACATCGCCACGCTTCACCTGCCCGGCATCCTGGGGGCCTTCGCGCGCAGTCATCCGAGGATCCGCCTGTCGGTGACGTGCGACTTCACCGCCAACCTGCTGGATCAGATGTCGCGAGGGATGCTGGACCTGGCCCTCATCAAGCGCGAACCTGTGGGGCCCGAACTGGGGGCGAGCGTCTGGAAAGAGCCGCTGGTCTGGGTGGCGCAGGACCTGGCGCTGGCCGCAGAGACGCCCCTGCCCCTGATCGTCGCGCCCGCGCCCGACATCTATCGCAAGCGGGCGCTGGCCGCGCTTCAGTCTGCGGGCATCGCGTT
Organism: Brevundimonas sp. AAP58; assembly: GCF_001295975.1. Classification (GTDB taxonomy): domain Bacteria; phylum Pseudomonadota; class Alphaproteobacteria; order Caulobacterales; family Caulobacteraceae; genus Brevundimonas. Next base: position 39,783 of record NZ_LJHU01000046.1, read on the forward strand.
TCGCCCCGCGTTCACCTCACCCAGCCTCGCCGGCCAGATGGCGGCGCTCAGGGCCGGACTGGGGGTCAGCGTCCTGCCCGCCGCCATGATCCCCCGCGATCTGGTGGTCATCGCCGACCCCCTGCCGCCCCTGCCCGACAGCGAGATCGCCCTGGTCAGCGCGAGTGGCACGGGCGGCCCGGCGGGGCTACTGGCGCAGGAAGTGCTGAGAGCGCTGGAGCGGGGGCCTCGAAACGTCGAAAGGCCCGCCGGTTTCCCGACGGGCCTTTGAAGCTTCAGCGATCAACTGCCTGTCAGGCGGCCGCGCTCTGCGAACCCTCCGACGGATCGCGGAGCACATAGCCCCGGCCCCAGACGGTCTCGATGTAGTGCTTGCCGCCGGCCGCCGTGGCCAGCTTCTTGCGCAGCTTGCAGATGAAGACGTCGATGATTTTCAGCTCGGGCTCGTCCATGCCGCCGTACAGGTGGTTCAGGAACATTTCCTTGGTCAGCGTCGTGCCTTTGCGGAGCGAGAGCAGCTCCAGCATCTGGTATTCCTTGCCCGTCAGATGCACGCGGTGACCGTTCACCTCGACCGTCTTGCCGTCCAGATTCACCGCGATCTCGCCGGTGTGGATGATGGCCTGGGCGTGACCCTTGGAGCGACGGACCACGGCGTGGGTGCGCGCGATCAGCTCGTCCTTGTGGAAGGGCTTGGTCATGTAGTCGTCGGCGCCGCCACCGAAGGTCTTGACCTTGGTCTCGATCTCGGTCGAACCCGACAGGATCATCACCGGAGTGTTGACCTTGCCCACGCGCAGCTGGCGCAGGACCTCGAGGCCGCTCATGTCGGGCAGGTTCAGGTCCAGAAGGATCAGATCGTAGTCATAGATCTTGCCGAGATCGATGCCCTCTTCACCGAGGTCCGTCGTGTAGACGTTGAAACCCTCGGACTTCAGCATCAGCTCGATGCTTTGCGCCGTGGCGTGATCGTCTTCAATCAGCAGAACACGCATTCATGCCCCTCCAGGCAAAGCTTGACCGTATGAACCCGGGCACACGCACGGGTAACCTTGTTCGCGAGTTAACCGGCGAAAACCTTAAGAACGGTTAATGGCCTCCCCGTGACCGATTCGTAGGCTGATTTGCGAATCGGCGTCGAGAGTCCGCGAGTCAAGGAGTCGAAATTTTCTCGCGCCGTTCACGGCTACGTCCGCTTCTGACGCACGTCAGGATTATCTTCCTATCGCGAGTTCAGCCAGGGAGGCGCGCGTGAGGGAGCCCTACAGGGTGGCGGTCAATGAGCGGGACAGGCTGCACGCCGACCTGGTGATGCAGCTGGTGGCCGTGCGGCTGGGGGTGCCGACCGAGACGATCCGCCGGACCAGCCGCCTGCCCGTCCCGGCGCTTCGGGCCAGGCGGGTGGCGATGTATCTGGCCCACGTCGCCCTGGGCTGGCAGCTGGAACGGGTCGGCCATGCCTTCGGCGTCAATCGCCAGACGGCGTCCAACGCCGCGACCCGCATCGAGGATGCCCGCGAGCACGAGGCCCTGAACCAGCTGCTGGAGGAACTGGAGGACGCCATTCACGCCGTCGTCGACGCCCCGCCGCCGGACCTGTCGGGGCTGGGAGAAGTGGCATGAGCGCCTCGGTCGAGCGCGCGCGCCGCATGCTGTCCCGCCCCGGCGCCTGGATCGACACGGTCGTTCCGGACCGAACCTACGCCCTGCGACTGGGCCCGACCCGGAACCACCGCGCCATCACGACCCTCGACGAGACCGTATTCCGCGCCCTGATCGAGACCCCCGGACTGCGCCGGCGCGCGAAAGGCGGCTGGGAGGCCCGCGACGCCCCTCGGCCGGAGCGTCCGGCGCCCGTCGGAGCCCCGGGCCGAATCGAGGGCGAACGCATCCTGATGGAGGCCGACGGCCGCCCCCGCCGTGTCCGCGCTAACCTGGGCCAGAGCCCGCTGCAGCGGCTGGCCCTCCGCTGCGACGCAGACGGTCGCCCCTTTCTGACGCCGGCCGAGGTCGCGGCCGGCCTGCGGCTGGGCCTGGACGCGGAGAAGGCGCTATCCGGCCCCTCGCTGACCATGCGCTGGGACGCCCTGCCGCGTTCCGGCGGAGGCTCCGCCGCCCGTGTCGAACCCGGCGACCGCGCCCTCAACGCCGCCGACCGCGTCAGACGCGCGCTGGCCGCCTGCCCGGCCGACACCCGCGCGATGCTGGATCACATCTGCATCCGGGGCGCGACGCTTGGGCTGGCCGAGGAGACGCTGTCTCTGCGGCGGAGAGCGGGGCGGGACATGCTGAAGCGCGGGCTGGCGGCGCTGGCTCGCTACTATGGCGTGGGCTGAGCGGGCCGAAGAGCGGACGTCGAGGACTTCGGCTATGGGTAGGAAGCGGACCTTCCGATCAGTTGCGGAGAAGGTCGATTGAGGAAATGCTTGCCGGATGGAACATGAACTTTCTGGCGTCCAAATCGAGGCGGCGGCCCGGCAACTCTATCGGATAGGCCGCCACCACCACTGGTTCAGCGGCCCGCCGGATTATCGCGAAATGGACGCTATCGCGGTCAGTGAGTTCGAGGGTTTGGTGGAGGAAATTCTTCGGGCGGCGGGAAACGCACGGCCTGCCTAAGGTTCGCAACGGGTCGAAAACCGAACTCGACCTACGCCGCCGCCATCGCCTCGGCGCGAATCCGCCCCACCATGGCGTTCAGCCCGTTGGCCCGCTGCCGCGTCAACGCCTGGGGCAGCCCCAGCCGGTCCAGCGCCGCCCTGGCGTCGAAGGAGAGGATGTCGCCGGGTGCCTGCCCGGAGTACAACTTCAACAGTAGGGCCACATTCCCCTTGGAGATGGCGCTGTCGCTGTCGGCACGGAACGTCAGCCGGTCGCCGTCCCGTCCGGTGGCCAGCCAGACCTGGGCCGCGCATCCGGGCACCTTGTTGGCCTCGATCCGGTCCGCATCCGGCAGCGGCGCCAGCCCCTTGCCCAGGTCGATGACGTAGGCGATGCGCTGTTCCCAGTCCTCCAGGACCTCGAAGTCCTCGATCAGTTCGGCGAGGGTGTCCTCGATGGGATTGGCGGCGGCGGTCATGCCCGCGACATAGGCCCCGTGCCGATCAGGGACAACCGCGACATCGTTCCACGACCCGGACCCCGTCGCCCCCCGAAATCGAGTCGCCCTGCGCGGGAGCGGGCTTTAGGCGACTCGTGCGCACGGCTACCCTGCAACGTTGGGCGAAAACCTCCTTCCCTTGCGGCCGTCGCCCCGGCCGTCCGGACCTCGCGTGACGCCAGCCCCCGCCCATACGCCAGAGGACGCGGCCGAACCCGGTCGACGGCTCTTCGAGGGCCGCAGCGCCGTCGTGGCCTGGCACGGCGGCTGGGCCGCCGCCGTGGTGGTGACGACCGTCGCCGCGATCTGGCTGGACCGTCTGACCGGGTCGGCGGCCTTCGGGGCGATGGCGATGATCGCTCCGGGGCTCGGCGGCCTGATGTTGCTGAGAAAGGACGGGCCGGGCGAGCGGTCCTTGGTGCTGGTCGGCTGGACGCTGGCGGCGGTGGCCACCCAGGTTCTGTCCGGCGGCCTGTCCGGACCGCTGGTCGGGTTCGCCATCATGCCCTTCGTCGCCGGCCTGGCGCTGGGCGGGCCTCGGCACGGCGTGCGGCTGGCTCAGGCTGGAGCCGCGGGGTCGGCCATTGCGGCGATCGGAGGCCAGCTTTCGGCCTGGTGGATCGGTCCGCCTGAGCCGCGCTATCTCGCGGCGGGTCTGTTCGCCCTGATTTCGGCCGGAGCGGCGGTTCTGGCCGTGCGGCTGTCGTGGCGGGTGCGCGAGCGTGTCCTGCTCGGCGCCGAAGACGATGCGCGGCGGGTCCGCGCCTTCCTCGACGCCCTGCCCGGCCTGACGCTGGTGATCGAGCCCGGCGGACGGCTCGTCGCCGACTATGGCGCGCCGCCGCCTGCGCTCGACCTCGCCGCCCTGCGCACTGACGGTCTGATGGCCTCCATCCATGCCCCGGACCGGGCCGCCGTGCTGTCGGCGATCGACGCGGCCCTGGCGGGCGAACGGTCCGAGTTTCGCTTCGCGCCGCGCCAGGCGCTGGACCGCCGCATCAACCTGGCGCTCCGGCGGATCGGCGAACCCGGTGGCGCGCCCCTGGTGGTCGCCCAGGTGCTGGACGCCACCCGGCAGTTCGCCGTGGAGGTCGGGCTGGAAGCCGCCCGCGCCGAAGCCGAGGCCCGAGATGCCGGCAAGACCCGCTTCCTGGCCAATATGTCCCACGAACTGAGGACGCCGCTGAACGCCGTCATCGGCTTCTCCGACGCCATGCGCCAGCGCCTGTTCGGCCCCCTGCCCGTCCGCTACGCCGACTATGCCGACAGCATCCACGAGGCGGGCGGCCACCTTCTGGAACTGATCGGCGACGTGCTGGACGTCGCCAAGATCGAGGCGGAACGTTACGAGCTGTCGCGCGAGGTGTTCGACGCCCGCGACGCCGTCTCGGCCGCCGTGGCGCTTGTGCGGGTCACCGCCGCCGACAAGGGCGTGTCGCTGACCAGCCTGCTGCCAGACGACGCGGTCACCGTCGACGCCGACCGTCGCGCGCTCAAGCAGATCACGCTGAACCTCTTGTCCAACGCCATCAAGTTCACCCCGTCGGGCGGCTCGGTGACTCTGACGCTCGAGACCATAGGACCCTATCTGGAGCTCGTCGTCGCCGACACCGGCGTCGGCATCGCCAGGAAGGATCTGAAGCGGCTTGGCCGCCCCTTCGAACAGGCCGGCGGATCGGATCAGAAGGCGCAAGGCACGGGCCTGGGCCTGTCGCTGGTCCGCTCGCTGACCGAGCTTCACGGCGGACGCATGAGCCTGGACTCGACGCTCGGCGAAGGCACCGCCGTCACCGTCCGCATGCCGGTCGCCCGCACCGAACGTCCCCCGCCGCCGGCGAACGGGGCCGAGATCGTTCCCCTGAACGCGCACTGAGACGATGCCTTCGCCAAGGTTCCGCCTCACGAAGCGACGCAATTCGATGTTAGACGTTCATCCCGTGAACACGGTGAAGCTGGAGCCCCTCCCCGCATGCGTCGCTTTCTGATCTGGTCCGCGCTCGCGGTCGTCATCGGCCTGGCCATCGCCGGTGGCGGTTACTGGGCCTACTGGAACTTCTACGCCCGCTTTCAGCCGGTGACGGTCACGAGGAACCAGGCTGACATCCAGCGGCTTCTGGATGAGGCGTCCTGGCTCTCGGGCGGCGGGGGCGGAGAGCCGCTCTATGTGATCGGCTATCGCGACTCGGCGTCCTTCCAGCGCTACCAGCGCGAGGAAGGCGATCGGCTGCGCGCCGGTGGCATCGAAATGCGGGTCATCGTCTTTGCCCGACCCGACCGCGAGGGCGCGCCTCAGTCGACACCCAGCGAACGCACCACCGTCGCCGAGCTGTGGCTCAGCCGCGACTGGAGCCTCTACGAGCGCTGGATCTCCACGCCCGCCAACCGCTGGACGGCCGCCGGCGTTCCCGTGGCCGATGGCAACCTGGCCCGCTCGGCCGTGGTCGAGGCCAGCCGCCAGTTTCGCGATCGCCTGACGGACCTGCTGCGCGACGCGGGCGTCCCGATGGGCTATCCCCTGGTCATCTGGCGCGACAGGGAGGGCTTCCTGAAGGCGTGCGCCTGCTCCGACAGCCGCTCCTGGGTGTTCGTGCGCGACGACGTGGGCGCGCCCGACGACCTGTCGACCCCGACCCCGCCCGATCCGGTCGATGTCGCGCCCGGTGCCCCGCCACCCGCAGGAACCGATGGGGCCCTGCCCTATCCGAACCTGGGGCCGATCCCGCCGCTCGAGGGGGGCGCAACAACGGCGCAGCCCGGGGAAACTCCCGGTCCCGCACGCCCGGCCGCGCCGCGCACCGAGCCCGCGCGCCCCAGCACGCCCCCGGCTCCGCCTCAGCCGAACCAACAGGACGACACGACCTTCTTCTAGGCGGTCAGGAGAACAGCCTGCGGCACACGCCGATCAGACGCTCCACGTCGTCGGCGTCCTGATAGAGGCCAAAGCCAAAGCGGATCACCTCGTCCCGAACATCGGTGACGACATTGGCGGCCAGCAGATTGGCCCGCCAACGCTGGGCGTCCCTGTGCTTCAACGCCAGGAACCGGGCGCGCGGCAGGTTGCCGCCGGGCGGAGGATTGAGCACCTCCGCCTCGCCCAGCCGCCCGCATTCGCCCACCTTCAACGCCTCGAAGAACCGTGACGACAGCCGGTCCGCATGGGCCGACACGTCCGCCGTGGTCAGGCCGTTCTCGTCCAGCATCCGCCGCACGCCGTTGAAGCGATAGAGCGGCGTCGAATCGAACGTCGCGCCCCAGAACCGCCCGGCGTCGGCGCGATACTGCACCCCTTCCGGCGGCCCCATCAGATTGCCGAACTCGGCGAACCAGCCCGTCACGACCGGCCGCTCGCAGAAGCCTTCGGGCGCATGAAGGAAGCCCGCCCCTTCGCCCGTCATGGCGTATTTGTAGCCGCCCGAGACGTAGAAGATCCGGTCCGCTACTGCCGACAGGTCCGTCGGCGTGGCCATGAAGCCGTGATAGCCGTCCACGATCACCCACGGCCCCTCGGGCCTGGCCAGCGCCGCCAGATCGTCGATGCACCCGATGGCCTGACCGGTCTTGAAGAAGACCTGGCTGACCACGATGGCGTCGAACGCCCCACCCTTCGCCGCCGCGATGAAGCGGTCATCGAACGTCTCGAACGGCTCCAGCGGCACCCGCGTCACGACCGCCTCGCCAGCCTCCTCCCACCGCTCGGCCTGGCGGCGGAAGGCGTGGAACTCCCCGTCCGTGGTCAGGATGCGGATGGGCCGGGTCTCGATGCCCGAGAACACCCGGATCAGGAAGTCGTGGGTGTTGGGCGCGAACACCACCGTCTCCGGGTCAGGAAGGCCCAGCTCCTTGGCCACATGCCTCTGCGCCTCCGGCACGACTTCGCCGAAGACCAGGTCCCACTTGCGGTCGGCGAAATGATTGGCCTCCACCCAGGCCCGCACCTGCCCGTCGAACGAGGCGTCCGGCCACAGGTGATGGCTGTGCGCGGCGAAGTGCAGCCGGTCGGGGTCGAGCGCGAGCGCGCGGGAGAAGAGGGGTTTGTAGGTCATGATCTACCCAAGCATGTCCGGACGGATCAGACGACGCCCGTGGATCACGCGCGCGATCCGAACATGGTCGGCCTCGACTGAATAAAGGATGCGATAGCGGCCATGAATCAGGCAACGGTAGTCACACCGACCCTTCACCAAGACTGAGTGGCGCTCAGGAAAGCGGTCGAGCCGACTGGCGGCCTCGACGATCTCCTCGACGAAGCTGAAGGCGCGTTCCGGATTGTCGATGGCGATGTAGGCGGCGATGTCGTCCAGATCGATCTCGCTATCGGGCGAGAAGATCACCCTCATCCGGAGGATTTCGCTCGGGACGGCGGATTTTCGTACTTGGCGCGCAAGTCGATCAGAATTTCGTCCGCCGATTTGCCGATCCCGCTGTCCAACGATGCGTCCAGCGCCGCTCTCAAACCCTCTTGGTCGAGCATCCGGGACGCCTCCCGCCATCGGCTCAGGGCGTGGCGCACGACGTCGGCGACGTCCGCATAGTCGCCGGCATCGACCGCCGCGTGAACCACGGCCGCCAGATCCTCGTCGATATCAGCCGTGATCGTCTCGTACTTGCCCATAAGCCTAAGACTACCACGACCCCGAGATCAGACCAGCGCCCCGTGGCAGTGCTTGAACTTGCGACCTGACCCGCACGGGCAGTCCGCGTTCCTCGGCGTGCGCTCCCATCCGGCGGGCAGCAGCTCGACCGGCAGGCGCGAACGGTCGTCGCCCGTCACCTGGCCCTCCGGGTTCTGCGCCATCGGATCGGCCATCTCGTTCTGGCCCGTGCCGGGGTTCAGGTGGATTTCCTGGAACTCGGGCAGGTCCATCGGCGGCGGGGCCTCGAAGCGGAACTCCACCGTCATCAGCCAGCGCGTCACATTGTGCCGCAGCTCGTGCAACAGGGTCTCGAACAGGCTGAAGGCCTCGGTCTTGTACTCGTTCAGCGGATCGCGCTGGCCATAGCCGCGCAGGCCGATGACGCCGCGCAGGTGGTCCAGATGCACCAGGTGCTCGCGCCACTGCATGTCGATCATCTGCATCAGGAACTGCTTCTCCAGCCCCCGCATCTGGCCTTCGCCCAGCTGTTCCAGACGCTCGGCGGCGCGCTTGTCCGCCGCCTCGCGGATGCGCTCCTCGACCTCCTCGTTGGACACGCCTTCCTCGGCGGCCCAGTCGTGCAGCGGAAGCGTCAGGCCCAGGGTGGACTTCACCTTCTCGTCCAGGCCGTCGATGTCCCATTGCTCGGCATAGGCCTTGGGCGGCATGTAGCGCTCGACCAGGTCGGAGATGACGTCGTTCCTGAACTCGCCGACCAGTTCGGACAGGTCCTCGGAATCCATGAACTCCTGGCGCTGCTCGAACACGGCCTTGCGCTGGTCGTTCACGACGTCGTCGTACTTCAGCAGGTTCTTGCGGATGTCGTAGTTGCGGGTCTCGACCCGCTTCTGGGCGGTCTCGACGGCGCGGTTCAGCCAAGGGTGGCTGATCGCCTCGCCCTCGGCCACGCCGAAGTTCCTCATGATCGCATCCAGCCGGTCGCCGGCGAAGATGCGCAAGAGGTCGTCCTCGCAGCAGAGGAAGAATTTCGACACGCCCGGGTCGCCCTGACGGCCGGTGCGGCCGCGCAGCTGGTTGTCGATGCGGCGGCTTTCGTGGCGCTCCGTGCCCAGCACGAACAGGCCGCCGGCGGCGAGCGCCTTTTCCTTCTGGACGGCGATGTCGGCCTTGAGGCGCTCTTCTTCCGCCTTCTCCATCTCGGGCGTGACCTCGATGGCCAGGTTCCTCTGGTCCAGCCGCCACTTGGCCAGTCGCATCTCGAGGTTGCCGCCCAGCTGGATGTCGGTGCCGCGACCGGCCATGTTGGTGGCGATCGTCACCGCGCCGGGCAGACCGGCGTCGGCGACGATATAGGCTTCCTGCTCGTGCTGGCGGGCGTTCAGAACGCTGTGAGGGATGCCCTTGCCCTTGACCGTCTGGATGTCATAGGCGGCGTCGCCGATCTTCTGGGCTTCCTTCTCGCGGCCGACGTATTCGGGCTTGAGCGTGCGCGAGATCTCGACCTCATAGGCATAGGTCCGCAGCAGTTCGGACAGCTGTTCGGACTTCTCGATCGAGACGGTGCCGACCAGGATCGGCTGGCCTTTCACGTGACACTGGGCGATCTGGGCGGCGATCGCCTGGTTCTTTTCCTTGTAGGTCCGATAGACCTCGTCGTCGTGGTCGATGCGCTGGACCGGCCGGTTGGTCGGCACTTCCAGCACGTCCATTTTGTAGATGTCGAGGAACTCCTGGGCCTCGGTCGCGGCCGTGCCGGTCATGCCCGACAGCTTCTCGTACAGGCGGAAGTAGTTCTGGATCGTCACCGAGGCCAGGGTCTGGTTCTCGGGCATGATCTTGACGTCCTCCTTGGCCTCGATGGCCTGGTGAAGACCCTCGGACAGGCGCCGGCCCTGCATCATCCGGCCAGTAAACTCGTCGATCAGGATGATCTCGCCACCCTTGATGATGTAGTCCTTGTCGCGCTGGTAGAGCGTGTTGGCCCGCAGCGCCTGGTTGACGTGGTGCACCAGGCTGATGTTGGCGGCGTCATACAGGCCCGTGGTGTCCTCGGCGAAGTGGCCGCCCTCTTCCAGCATCTGCTCGATGCGCTCGGAGCCTTCTTCGGTCAGCAGCGCCTGGCGCTGCTTCTCGTCCAGGTCATAGGTCGACTTGTCCTGGATCAGCGTCTTCACCAGGGCGTCGACGATCTTGTAGAGCTCGGACCGGTCCTCGGTCGGGCCCGAGATGATCAGCGGCGTGCGCGCCTCGTCGATCAGGATGGAGTCGACCTCATCGACGATCGCGAAGTGGTGGCCGCGCTGGACCATCTCGCGCCGGTCATAAACGAGGTTGTCGCGCAGGTAGTCGAAGCCGAACTCGTTGTTGGTGCCGTAGGTGATGTCGGCGGCGTAGGACATCTGCCGCTGGCCCGACGACAGGCCGTTGACGATCACGCCGACTTCCAGCCCCAGGAAGCGATAGACCCGGCCCATCCATTCGGCGTCGCGCCGGGCCAGGTAGTCGTTGACGGTGATGACGTGGACGCCCTTGCCCAAGAGCGCGTTCAGATAGACGGGGGCCACGGCGACCAGGGTCTTGCCCTCGCCGGTCCGCATCTCGGCGATGCCGCCCTCATGCAGGATCATGCCGCCGGTCAGCTGGACGTCGTACTGGCGCTGGCCCAGCACCCGCTTGGAGGCCTCGCGCGCCACGGCGAAGGCGTCGTTCAGGATCTTGTCCAGGCTTTCCCCTTGCCCGATGCGGTCGCGGAACGCATCCGTCATCATGCGCAGCTCGTCGTCCGACAGGGCTGCGTACTTGGCCTCCAGCGCGTTGATCTTCTGGACCCGGCTCATGAAGTCCTTGACCTTGCGGTCGTTGGAGGAGCCGAAGAGTTTCTTGGCGAAGCCGAGCATGGATGATCCGGAAGCGGACGAGCGGTTCAGAGCTCAGGAGGTGCCCTAGGAGAGCGGCGATCGAACGCCGCGAGAGGGGCCGCCGGACGGGGCGGCGTGGGGGCCGCGCGAACGCTCGAAAACCCCTCGACTTGGGCGCAGGCGGGACTTAAGCACCGGCCATACCCCTGTCAACGCGAGGGGCTTTGCAGCCGCGCGTTTGGGCCTGATCGCTTAAGACATGGAGCGTCCGATGCGGCGCCTTTCCCACGCCCTGACCCTCTTGGCCCTGACCGGCGCCCTTGCGCTCGCCGCCTGCGGTCGCGGCGGTGGCGAAGACCGCCCGCCCGAGCCCGGCGACCGGGCGGTCGCCGAGGTCCAGAACCAGACGATCTGGGCGTCCGACGTCAAGCGCGAGGCCGTGGCTCAAGGGCTGATCGGCGAGGGAGAGCCGCTGGACGTCACCTCGGACCTGTTCCGCCGCGTGCTGGACGAGGTCATCGACCAGAAGCTGCTGGCCCGCGAGGCCGAACGGCGCGGTCTGGACAACTCCCCCCTGGCCCAGCGCAGGCTGGAGGCGACGCGCGAGCGCATCCTGGGCGACATGCTGGTCGAGAACGTCGTCAACGGCGCCATCTCGGATCAGGCGGTCGAGACGCTGTATCGGGAACAGCTAAGGCTTGCGCAGACGTCGGAGGAGATCCGCGTGCGCCTGATCCTGTCGCGCACGCGCCAGGAGGCCGACGCCGTTCTGGGCATCCTCGGCCAGGGCGCGACCTTCGAGGCCGTGGCCATGGAACGCTCGATCGACGAGGCCACGCGCTTCTCCGGCGGCGACCTCGGCTATTCCACCGTCGACGTCATGCCCCAGGCCTACGCCAATGCGCTGAGGGACGCGCCGGCCGGCTCCACCGTCGGCCCCTTCCAGACCGAGGGCGGCTGGGCCGTGCTGCGGGTCGAGGATCGCCGCCGCGAGAGCCCGCCCACGCTCGAACAGGCCCGGCCCCAGATCGTGCGCTACCTGACCTATGAAGGCGTCCGCCAGCTGCTGGAGGAGTTGCGCGGCAAGGCCGAGGTCGAGGTGCTGCTATCCGCCGAGGACGGCCGGGCGCAGGAGCCGGCGTCAGCACCGCCCGCCCGTGCGCCCTCGACAGCTACGGCTCCGGCGCCCACGCCCGCCCCCGCC